>JAZSPB010000186.1:0-22700 GCA_045537235.1 Eubacteriales bacterium | reverse complement strand
CCCAAAAGCGCCCCCACCTCCCCTTTAGGCATAAAATTTTCTCTTTTGTGGCAAAATACCAATTTTGAAGGGGCAATTTCGTGCATGGTGCCGAATTGCACTATGTTGTGCAAAAAACTGTTGACAATCACAATATCTTGTGATACAATAGTTCTCGAACACGAAAAAACACAACATCATGAAAGGAGAAAACAGTATGTATCAAGTCATCAAGCGTGACGGCAAGATCGTAGATTTCGATCTTTCCAAAATCAGCTCGGTCATCATCAAAGCCTTCGAGGCACAAAACAAGCAGTATCATCCGTCCATCATCGACCTTCTTGCACTGAAGGTCACTGCGGATTTTGAATCGAAAATCAAGGAGGGTCTTATCGCAGTCGAGGATATCCAAGACAGCGTTGAGTCGGTTCTGGTTCAGGCCGGTTACGCAGACATCGCCAAGGCCTATATCTTGTATCGCCGTCAGCGCGAAAAGATCCGTAACATGAAATCCACCATCCTCGACTACAAGGAGATCGTGGACAATTACGTTAAAGTCAATGACTGGCGCGTTAAGGAAAACTCCACCGTTACCTACTCGGTCGGCGGTCTGATCCTCTCCAACTCGGGTGCGGTCACGGCTAACTACTGGCTGTCCGAGATCTACGACGACGAGATCTCCAACGCACACCGCAATGCCGATATCCACATCCACGACCTGTCGATGCTCACCGGATACTGTGCAGGTTGGTCGCTCCGTCAGCTCATTCAAGAGGGTCTGGGCGGTATTCCCGGCAAGATCACCTCGGCTCCCGCCAAGCACCTTGCCACCCTCTGCAACCAGATGGTCAACTTCCTCGGTATCATGCAGAACGAGTGGGCAGGCGCACAGGCATTCTCGTCCTTCGACACCTATCTTGCTCCCTTCGTAAAGGTGGACAACCTCTCTTACGACCAGGTCAAGAAGTGCATTGAGTCCTTCATCTACGGCGTCAATACCCCCTCCCGTTGGGGTACGCAGGCTCCCTTCTCCAACATCACCCTCGACTGGACCGTTCCCGCCGACCTCGGCGAGCAATACGCCATCGTGGGCGGCAAGGAGATGCCCTTCAAATATAAGGACTGCAAGAAGGAAATGGATATGGTCAACCGCGCGTTCATCGAGACTATGATCGAAGGTGACGCCAACGGTCGCGGATTCCAGTATCCCATCCCCACTTACTCCATCACCCGTGACTTCGACTGGTCGGAGACCGAGAACAACAAGCTTCTCTTCGAGATGACCGCCAAGTACGGTACCCCCTATTTCTCCAACTATATCAACTCCGACATGGAGCCTTCCGATGTTCGTTCCATGTGTTGCAGACTTCGTCTTGACCTTCGTGAGCTTCGCAAGAAGTCGGGTGGCTTCTTCGGCTCCGGTGAGTCCACCGGATCGGTTGGTGTCGTAACCATCAACATTCCCCGTTTGGCTTATCTGGCAGAAGACGAAAACGACTTCATGCACCGTCTCGACAGAATGATGGACATCAGTGCCCGTTCGCTCAAGATCAAGCGTACCGTTATTACAAAGCTGCTTGACGAGGGTCTGTATCCCTACACCAAGCGTTATCTCGGCACCTTCGACAACCACTTCTCCACCATCGGACTTGTGGGTATGAACGAGGCCGGTCTGAATGCCAAGTGGATCGGAAAAGACATGACCGCAGAAGAAACGCAGGAATTCTCCAAGCGCGTTCTTAACCATATGCGTGAGAGACTGTCCGACTATCAGGAAATGTACGGCGACCTCTACAACCTGGAGGCAACACCTGCTGAGTCTACCGCATACCGTCTTGCCAAGCACGACGTCAAGCGCTTTGGCGACATCAAGACGGCAGGCGGTGAGAACGAAACTCCCTACTACACCAACAGCTCTCACCTCCCCGTGGGCTACACCGAGGATATCTTCGCTGCCCTCGATGTGCAGGACGAGCTTCAGACGCTTTACACCTCGGGCACGGTATTCCACGCCTTCCTTGGCGAGAAGTTGCCCGATTGGAAGTCGGCAGCCAACCTGGTTCGCAAGATCGCAGAAAACTACAAGCTGCCCTACTACACCATGTCCCCCACCTACTCTGTCTGCCGTGCGCACGGATATATCGCAGGCGAGCACTTCACTTGCCCCGAGTGCGGCGAAAAGACCGAGGTATACAGCCGTATCACCGGTTACTACCGTCCCGTTCAGAACTGGAATGACGGTAAGGCACAGGAGTACAAGGACCGTTTGGTTTACAACATCGACCATTCTTCTCTCACCCGTACCATCGTTCAGGCGCAGGCACAGGAAAATGCCGCTTGCGGTGCCAATGCTCGCGTGATGCTGTTTGCCACCAAGACTTGCCCCAAGTGCAAGGTCGCCGCTTCGATGCTGGAAAAGGAAGGCATTGAGTTTGAAAAGCTGTTCGTGGAAGAAAACGAAGAGCTGGCTCGCGGTTACGGATTGCGCCAAGCACCTACGCTGGTGGTTGAGTCCGACGGCAAGATCGCAACCTTTGCGGAAATTGCAGGGGTAAAGGAATTTATCACAAATTATGTGAAGGTTTAATTCATAGGATTGAATAGAAATACCGCCCGCGGAACACCTACCATACCCTTACTGAAAAACCTTCGATAATAGTGTCGAAAATAATGAAAAACAATTCAACGGCACGGGACAAGTTTCTCGTGCCGTCTCTTTATAATGGAGTGTATATCAGATTATGGATCAAGATGCAAAAATAACAAAAAGCAAATTTATAATAGGTTTAATTGCAGGATTTTTAATTGTTTCGATTATATTAGGAAGTATTATTGCCTTAATTATCAATCTCTCCCTTGATCAAACAGAAACCAAACAATTTCAATCTTTGACAGGTAAATTTACTGATATTAAAGTGACCGACGCAGATTCTGCCGTTGCCGCAGCAAAAGACGCGGCGAATTTTTTAGGCTTGGAAAATGCGGCTGAAGAATTGACTTTGAAGAGTGAAAATACAGTGGATGGAATTACATACTATCGTTTGCAACAGAATTACAATAATATAGAAGTTTGTGGAAGAAGCATTGTTGTTATTGCCGATGAAAATGGCGAAACAAAAGGATGTACAACCAACATGATTGATATTAAGAAATCAGAGATTAATATTATCAATCTGTCAGAAGAAGAAATTGTTCAAAAAATAGCATCTTTTTTAAATTTACCTAAATCCCAAATTCATATTGTCACAACAATCCAAAAAATAGACAATATGCAAACGCTATCATTGTATTATGATACCTGGATATCTTTTGAAGAAGATGAGAATGTGTATTTGTATAATTTATATGTGCCTGTCGAAGATACTAACGTCTCCTATGGCAATCTTGAGTTGAATCCGTATAATATATGTCAAAGCAACGACGGACAAACATTCAAGGGCACAAAGATCTATGATAATGATAATAAAAAAGATTGTTATTTAATGTATAATCTCGAAGACAATCTTTATTGTTTAACGGCAAATGGAAATATCACTTATTCCTACAAAAATCAAAATCACATAAAAAATTCAAGTTTGGCGATTTCAAGTCCATCTTCTAGGTTTGCAAAAGAATACAATTTTGCTTTTTCTGTCGCAAATGATCTTCAAAAAATCAAAAAATGGTATATAGACGAATATAATGATGATGCCTTTGGAGGCATTGCGTTAATTATGGACTCTGGAACAGGAACAGTAGGAGGATTACTTCCTACAAACACAATGGATGCATTGAAATTGTCAAATTATCAGGGGGAAAATGTTGGCTGTGTTCAAATCGGAAAGGATGATCAGGAAAATTTAACGTTTAAAACGCTTGCACATGAATATACACATGTTATTTCCAGGAATATAGTCAATTGGATAGTTAAAAGTGATTATTCCATGCCTGATGAATATACTTGCATCAATGAAGCCTATTCAGATTTGTTTGGAATGATTCTTGACAGTAAAATTAATAACAAAGCTTTTGTTTGGAATTCAAGAACCGACATTTCAACAATGCAAGGATATCCCAAAAAAGTAAATTCGTTGAAAACACGCATTACATCAGGAAAAATCGGCGGAGGGGATGCTCCTGTAAAAGCTTTATTGGTCGATATACCCGGAGATGAAAATGACATTCCGTATATGTATGCCTATGCTGTTACACTTCAATATGCCGCATACTTAATGAATACGGCAAAAGTGAACAATCTTACTATTGATGAAATAGAACATTTATGGTACAACACCCTGCTAACCCTCCCATCAAATTGCACCTTTTCCGCATTCCGCAAAAATATGGAAATGACTGCTAAAATTATTGGCTTTTCGGATAATAAGATTGCGCGCATCAGCGCTGCTTTTGATGAAGTTGGAATTTACAATGAAAATGATAACAGTGTTTCTGAATATTCAACAGGAATAAGCGTGCAAGCCCTTACATCATTTGACGGAGATATTAAACCAACAAGCCAATATAAAATTATTATTGAAGGCAAAGAAGATAAACCCCTTTGGTTTACAAAAAATTACTATAAAAGCATAGATGTAACGAATAATAATCCGATAAACTTAACATTAGAAAAAGGTGAATATACAATTTCTGTAACAGATGGAAATAACACCTATTCACAAAAAATAAAGACCCGAAAAGGCAGTAAAAATCGCGAGCTGACATTTATAACAAATTTTGTTTATGTAGTTGAGATAAAAACGCCTGATGAATCAGATTTTGAAAGCTTTGTAAAGATGTTTGAAGCTTCCAGTCCTGTTTGGAATCACAATGACAGTTTTACTTCTGAAAATTTAACGGTCACTGAAATTATTGATGATTACATTTCTAATTATATGTTTTGTTACTATTTAACATTGTTTGATAGCGATACAATCATAAAAGAAGGGAAAGACCCGTTAAACAAGTTATATAGTTGTAGGAAAATTGACGGAGACAAAATAGACTGGATATTAGAAAACATTTTTAATAAAAGACCGGATCACAATTCTTCCAGTAAATATCACTATTATTATGACGGTAATTGGTATATTGAAGGTGCACAAGGACTTGGAGACGATGGGATTATCGTTAAGTCTGTTTCTCAAAGACATGAACAAATAGACGGCAGTAAATACAAAATTACTATCGAATATATTTTCGATAATTATTTCACAGGAAAAACAGAAACATGGGAATATGTTTTTGTAACAAATTTTAATTATGCCAAAAACAAAGGAAATTATTGGAGCATCGAAAGTCTCTCAAAAAAGCAAATGGCATCAGATTCAACATCAAATTCAAAGCCCTCTGCTGTAATTACTGAAAATTCATCGGCAAAAGAAATGCGAGAAGCTATCATAGGAAGATGGACTTCTCCTACAAAACTCTATGTGTTCAATGAAGATGGAAGCTGCAAAATGCTGTATGACAATTCGGCTCCGGGAACTTTTGAAATAACGGATGATAAAAAATTGAAAATCAAAATGGCTTGGACATCTGAAAAACTATCTTATGATAGCAATTCATTGGTGACTCGCAAAGGGTGGTGTTTTGCAGAAGACGGAGACTTGGTTATTGAAGGAGTTAAGCTAAAAAAACAAAAATAAAATTTAAGCCCCCGTGTCAATTTGGCGCAGGGGCTTATCAAAAAAAGGTTAAAATTCTCGATTTCAAAATGTTTTAGATACCAACAGACTTTCCTTGTTACTTTCTCCACCCTATGATTATCATTCCCACAAGGTGTGCGTTATGGGACCATTATTTGGCGCAAAAAAAACGAGGGTGTTCCTCGTTTTTTATTTTGGCTATGTCACATTAAATAAATGATTTTTTGATGTGTTTTCAATTTGATTTTTCATACGATTTGATGTTATAAATTCCGACGTTTTGGAAAAACCTTCGAAATCCCAAATCACCGAAAGCGCAAATCAAAAGCGAACAAAAGCACGGCACTCGCCCAAATCTTTCGCGCGAAGGCGCGCCCCAATGACTAAAGCATGGCACCTATAACCATGGTGCGAGTCGAGACATTCCCATTGCGAAGCAATCAGTTTGGGAGGGAATCGTTAAATCTCGCCCCTAAAAGAGGGAGCGTCGCAAGAGGGGGAGAGTCCGCAATCACAGGAGTGAGCTCCTCCCCCTCTTGCGTGCCGTTTCTTCGGAGAAGTGTGAAGCAACTCCTACTTCTCTCGGACAAACAAAGAAGTAACAAAAGCTTTGACGTAGCATGAACTCCGGTTAGTGCCGCCCCTCCCCCAATATTATTATTCCGTCCTCAACGCCACCACGGGATCCTTCTTAGCCGCCACCCGTGCAGGGATAAGCCCGGCCACGACTGTCAGAACCATACTGATCGCCAGAAGAACAAGCGCACCCTGCCACGGCAGATATGCCGTCAACTGGGGAATACCCGTAGCATGACGAATGATCGCATTCGTAGGCAAGCAAATCAAAACCGTGGAAAGAATACCGATCAATCCCGCCGCAAGACCAATAATCAGGGTCTCCGCATTAAACACGCGAGAAATATCCTTCTTCGATGCACCCATCGCACGAAGAATACCGATCTCCTTAGTACGCTCAAGAACCGAAATATATGTGATGATACCAATCATGATAGAAGAAACCACCAGTGAAATCGAAACAAATGCAATCAAAACATAAGAAATCACATTAATGATCGTCGTCACCGAAGACATCATGATACCTACAATATCGGTATATTGAATCCGATCCACCTCTTCGGCGCCGTCATTGTATGCCTTGATAAATGCCTCTATCGTATCCTTGGAGGCAAAATCCTTCGCATAGAAATTGATAGACGCAGGCGATGCTTGCTCTGCATCACCAAGCCGCTTGAGCGTTGACTCATAGGTGGCGTCGGTTTGCGGAGCCATCTTGTAAAGCGTGTCTTGTGTCTCGGCAAACTGCTCGTCATCCATCATTTGAAGAAGGATGAGGAAGGTCTCCTCGGTCACTTCCATCTGCATGATCTGCTCGTTCATATACCCATAGATGGCAGACATAGCCGCCTCGCCGCAAAGGGCTTGCAGTCCCTTGATCTCGACGGGCATCTGCTCGCTCGCGGGAATCCCCGCAAAAATGATCATCCGCTCGGTGGGCGACATACTGGGCAACAGCTTGATAAGATTGGACGGAGTGACCATAACATCCCCCATGGCGGCAGTGAGCACACCGCAAAGCTTCTCCACACCGTCGGGCGCGATCTGTCCTGCGATGGGAAGCATCTGTCCCAAAAGCAAGGACAGTTCTTCATTGGACATAAAGCTGACAAAACCAAGAAAGGACGTTGCATCGGTCACAGGAGGATTCTCGGTATAGATCTCCTTGACCTGCTCGGTCATAAGCGCATAGATGGAGTCCATCGTCGCACTGTCAATGGTGCGGATCAACTGATGGATATTTTCTCTTGTATACACCGTGCGCTCAAATTTGAGACCGGTCAGCACATTGTGGTCGGGAGTCTCTTTTTGCTGATTGATGACCTCGCTCTCGGTATTCTTTTGAAGAATGAGGTCGGTCAGCTCCTTGGTGTAGCCAATGGCTCCCGTGATCGAAGTGGCGGTAACGCCCTCTCGGGGACGAATGATGCCGGAGATCTTCAGTTCGGTACCCCTTTCGGTCACAAACTCCTCCTGATCGTAGAACCCTACAAGGTCGCGAACATCACGCCAAACGGGATATTCCTTATCCCCCACGGTGTAGGTAACACCCTCCACCTTTTCATAGAAATCTGCGGTGTTGAGAAGCCGGAAGGTCATATCCAGGAAATAATCATAGGAATACGGCTCCAACGGCGTAGTGTCGTACTCACCGTTGACCATCAGATCCTTCATGATCTCCTCCAGCTCCGACTGGTCAAGCACACCCAGCATATACATACTCATCTTACTGATCTGGTTGTTGCGAGTGACGACCAACACCACCTCGTCAGCCGCGTCGGGCCACTCTCCCGCCACCACTTCGTACTGCTGATCGAGAAGCTCATCGTTGTCTATCATCTCGGACATGATCCCCATGCCGCCCATGCCGGACATCTCCATCATGTCGGTCACACCGGCAAAGGTCTCGCCCATACTGTCAAAGATCTTGGTGGGACTAACCTGCGTTTTACCGTCCGAGGTAAACACCTGAAGGTCAAAATCGTAGGTATACTGAATATCGGTCGCCGCGTCAGCGATCCGGTCGTAATTCTTCTCCAAATGCGCCTTGAAGGCGGTAAGATTATTGCTGATCGTCGCACTCATGGCTGACATCATGGTTCCCAAAGAATCATCCACATGGATCATATTGGAATCGGAATAATCAGCCGTATCCTTTACGTCGGTCATGGCACTCAACATGGCAGACATATCCTGCGTCTCTTTTTGCAGGGTCAGCGGATAGGTGGAAAGGGTATCCTCCTGTACCATGGCGATGTAGGCATTGATACCGCTGGACAGTGCCAAGATCAGCGCAATACCGATAATACCGATACTGCCCGCAAACGAGGTCATGAAGGTGCGTCCCTTCTTGGTCAAGAGGTTGTTGAAGGACAACGACAGCGCCGTGAATATGGACATAGAGGGCTTGCGTGTCTTCTTGGCACTCTTGGCTGCCTTTTCTGCTTCTTTTTTCTCTTTTTTCTCATCCTCGGTCGCGTCATAAGGATTGGTGTCACCGATGATCTTACCGTCCACCACGCGGATGATACGGGAAGAATACTGCTCGGCAAGCTCGGGGTTATGGGTGACCATAATGATCAGCTTATCACGGGAGATCGATTTGAGGATCTCCATGATCTGGACGCTGGTCTCGGTATCCAACGCACCCGTAGGCTCATCGGCCAGCAGGATCTCGGGATCGTTAACCAAAGCACGGGCAATGGCCACTCTCTGCATCTGACCGCCCGACATCTGGTTGGGCTTTTTATAAAGCTGATCGCCCAAGCCCACCTTTTCCAGTGCATCGATGGCTCTCTTGCGACGCTCGGTCTTGGACACCCCCGAAAGCGTCAGTGCCAGCTCCACATTGGAAAGCACGGTCTGGTGCGGAATGAGGTTATAGCTTTGGAATACAAAACCGATGGAGTGATTTCGGTAGGTATCCCAATCGCCGTCACGGAAATCTTTAGTAGACTTCCCGTTGATCACAAGATCACCCGAGGTATAACGATCCAAACCGCCGATGATATTCAAAAGGGTGGTTTTTCCGCAACCCGAAGGACCGAGAACCGAGACAAACTCGTTTCGACGGAAGTCTACGGAAACACCGCGCAACGCCGCTACCGAGTTTTCCCCCGCGACGTAATTTTTGGTAATATTTTTTAATACAAGCATATACTTCTCCTTTTTACATGTTCCTCATTATAGCACCTGTTTGTAAACGGAATATGGCGGTTGTTGTTTTATTTTTTTAACTTTTTTATTTTATTAGGCTATATCATGATATTAATGGCTAAAAAATTAACCACCACGTTTGACGCCTGCGGGCGGGAGGTCGCTTTTTTGAAAAAAAGCTCCGCAAAAAACTTTTCTATTGTGCCCTCTTGCAGTTAGTGCAAACATAGCAATCCCCAAAAGGGGGGGCAGTATGTTCGCTCCGATTTCGCAAGGGCACAATAGAAAAGTTTTTGCGGAGCTTTTTTCAAAAAGCGACCTCCCCCGCCCGCAGGCGTCAAACGGAGCGGGCGGCGCTATTGATCACTTGGTGATCCATCCAGCCGGTCTGTTCGTAGGTAAGCGGCTCGAAGGTCAGCTTACGAAGAAGGGTCGCCGTTTCGGTGTTCTTGGTGCCGATGGGCGTCCACGGTGCGGTAGCGGCGCCAAAATGACGGGCAAAGCAAAGCATTCTGACAGTCTCCTTGGAGAGTGTGTGCCATGTGGTCTGCATAACACCGAAAAGGTTGTTGTCAACGACCGTATCCAAATGGGCATATCCGTTTTCAATACCCAACCAAGGGGCACCCATGATATCAAAGCCTTTATCCTTGAGATACAGGGAGGTAGAAATGGGAGCCGATTTGGGGGCATATTGCCAATCCACAAGTACGGTGGAGGGGTGGAGCGCCGACAGGACGGCATTGCATTTTTCAGACGTTTTATTGGCGCATTCATGTTGATTTTCCGTGCCAAAGGCCTCGGGGGGCAGGAACATATCCATCCAGATCATGGGACGGCGCCCCTCGGCGGCAATGGCATGGGTCAGTTCTCCCAAAAATTCGGGAAGGGTATCAAACATTTCGGGCGGGCTGTAGGAATAGGACTCATCAAGACCTGCATGGAAGTATTCCCCCTCACCGAACAGCTCATAAAGCTCGGCGCGTACCGAGGTCAGCAGGGCGCGCGCATCGGGATTGAAGGTGTTCCACGACCAACCGTCCGGGGTAAACAGGGCATATTTTGAGGGATCCTGATCCAGCACAACGTGCTTACCGCCGCAAACACGGGCGGCCGACGCGTGACCGAGATGGTTAAACATGGGGATAGGCTCAAGTCCCAGCTCTCGGATCTCGCGGATCAGGTCACGCACCTCGTCCTTGGTGAGAGACTTATCCTTCCAAGCAAGACAAGGACAGCAATCATACTCCACCGTCCCCCAAAACTCCAGCACTGCGTGGGTATAGCCCAAAACGGCGGAAAGGCGGAGATGGCGACGGAGAATAGACATCTCGGTCTCGGGGAAGATGCAAAAATGGATCATGCGATTTTTCAAGGTGTAACGGCTCCGCTCGCATACCGGGGCGATGCCAAGGGTCGACGAGCCGAACGGAATGCAATCGATCTTCATCAATAGCGCCGCGTAGCCGCGCATAAGGGATCCATAGTCGCAGGCAACGACGGCAAGACCGTTTTCGTCGGCGGCAATGATGTATTCCGCACCGTCGGGGCACGGGGGGATCTCGGGCTGTCCCACGACAAAGCGACAGCTCTCGCCCGCCTGCACTTCCAGCTCGGAGGTGCCGAAGGTAAAGCCGCGCCAAAGATTGCGCACGGTGACATTGTCCATGCGAGGATCCGCCGAGGCAATCATTTTGGGGGATATCATAAAGGCATTGGAATTCATAAAAATCACTCCTTTTTTAATTTCACTTTCAGTATAGCGCAAGAACCCCCGTTTGACAACCTGTAAAATCCAACAAAAGGTTTAAAAAAAAGAACTTTACAAGCATCTCACTTTGCGCTATAATAAAGGAAAGACAACACCCGAGGAGGCGATCCTGTGTTTATAAATCCAAACACCCACATCCGCATACTGTCCGTGCTGCCGTATTCATGGAGAGCAACCAATACCAAGATAAACGGACGTCCCTTTTTCGCCCTTTCGCTCCGCCTTTTGGGCGATGCTGTCATCCACGAGGGCGATCGGGAAGTCGCGCTTACCACGGGGGATATTCTTTATATGCCCGCCGAGGTCGACTATCACCTGCACTCCGGAGAAGAAAAGATCCTTGCCATCCATTTTGAAGCCTTGGGAGATGTGGGGCGGCGCATGGAGCATTACCGTCCCCACGACATATCGGTCTTCCGTCGGGATTTTATGCTGTTGGCGGAAATTTGGAAGCAAAAAGAGCCGGGCAGCTACCTGCGCGCCATGTCGCTCTTTTATCAATTGCTGTCGCGTCTTTCGGACGGAAGCGTGCGGAATGAGTCCGCCGACTATGAACGCATCCGCCCCGCCATGGAGCACCTGCACACCCATTACACCGACCCCGAGCTTACCGTCCGCCAACTCTG
Organism: Eubacteriales bacterium; assembly: GCA_045537235.1. GTDB lineage: Bacteria > Bacillota > Clostridia > Oscillospirales > CAG-272 > RGIG8775. The sequence continues at coordinate 10,968 of JAZSPB010000186.1, read as the reverse complement.
CGATCTTGCCTTCGTGAGTGACACCTATTTTCGACGGCTGTTTCTGTCGGTGTACGGCGAGACACCGCGCCGTTATCTCAACCGCCTGCGCGTGGAGCACGCGGGAGCACTTCTGCGCGAGCAAAACTGTTCCGTGACCCAAACGGCACAGCTTTCGGGCTTCTCGGATGCCAAGCATTTCAGTACGGTTTTTCGCCATTATATGGGCGTCTCGCCGTCACAGTACCGAGACGGAGCAAGAGCACAAAACTCTTGACAAAGTCTTCCCGTTGATGTATAATAATATTTAAATTTGACCGTGGTTTCGCCTGTGGGGGCGTGAGGTTGCTTTTCTTCCGAAAAATCCCCTTCCCTCTCACAGACCCACGAAGGAAAGGATACTTTCTTATGAACAAAAATGTTCCCGAAATGTTCGGCTGTATGGTTTTCAATGAGTCGGTAATGCGCGAGCGGTTACCCAAGGAGGTCTACAAATCTCTGACCCGCACCATGGCACAAAGCAAAGCCATCGACCCCAATATCGCCGATGTCGTTGCCAACGCCATGAAGGACTGGGCAATCGAAAAGGGGGCGACCCACTATACCCATTGGTTCCAGCCGTTGACCGGTGTTACGGCCGAAAAACACGACTCCTTCATCTCCCCCACGGGAAATTGCAAGGTGGTCATGGAGTTTTCGGGCAAGGAGCTGATCAAGGGTGAGTCTGATGCGTCCTCTTTCCCCTCGGGCGGTCTGCGTGCCACCTTTGAGGCGCGCGGATACACGGCGTGGGATTCGGCATCCTATGCTTTTGTTAAGAACGGAACGCTCTATATCCCTACCGCTTTCTGCTCCTACACAGGCGAGGCGTTGGACACCAAGACCCCCCTGCTGCGCTCCATGGAGGCCATCAACACTCAGGCACTCCGTATCGTCCGCTTATTCGGAGACGCGCAGGCAAAACATATCAACACCACCGTCGGTGCCGAGCAGGAGTATTTCTTGATCGACCGCGACACCTACAACAAGCGCCGTGACCTTCTTTACTGCGGCAGAACACTGTTCGGTGCTCCCGCCCCCAAGGGTCAGGAGCTGGAGGATCATTACTTCGGCCCTCTCAAGCTGCGCGTGAGCAATTACATGGCAGACCTGGACGAGGAGCTTTGGACACTGGGTATCAATGCCAAGACCAAGCATAATGAGGCAGCTCCCGCCCAGCACGAGTTAGCCCCCATCTTTGTCACCACCAACCTCGCCGTCGACCAGAATCTTCTGATCATGGATTGCATGAAGCGCGTGGCACAGCGCCACGGACTCAAATGTCTGCTCCACGAAAAGCCCTATGCGGGTGTCAACGGCTCGGGTAAGCACAATAACTGGTCGCTTTGCACCGACACGGGCAAGAATCTGCTCGACCCCGGAAAGACCCCCGAGGAGAATGCACAATTCCTGCTCATTCTCGCCGCCGTCATCAAGGCGGTCGATGAGTATGCTTCCCTGCTCCGCATTTCGGTCGCTCACGCGGGCAACGACCACCGCTTGGGCGGTGATGAGGCTCCTCCCGCCATCGTCTCCATCTTCCTTGGTGAGGATCTGGAGATGCTCATCGACTCGATCGTGGATGGCACCGCTTATAAAGCGACCTCGGCCGGTATGATGGATCTCGGTGTCCCCGCCGTGCCCACCTTCCGTCGCGACACCACCGACCGCAACCGCACCTCTCCCTTCGCCTTTACGGGCAATAAATTTGAGTTCCGCATGGTAGGCTCCTCACAGAATATCGCCATGCCCAACATCGTGCTCAATACCGCCGTAGCCGAAGAATTCCGTCAGTTCGCTGACCGCTTGGAAAACACCGAGGATGCCGAGCATTTTGACCGTGAGGTAGCCGCCATCATCAAAGAAACCTTCACGGCGCACAAGCGCATCATCTTCAACGGCAACGGCTATTCCGAGGAATGGCAGAAGGAGGCCGCCGAGCGCGGTCTGCCCAATCTGCACGACTCCGTGGATGCTTACCGTTGCTTTACCGACCCCAAAAACGTCGAGCTTCTGGGCAGACACGGTGTCATGAATCTGACCGAGATCAGTTCGCGCCGAGAGATCTATTTCGAAAACTACGCCAAGATCATCAACATCGAGGCACTGACCATGATCGAGATGACCATGCGCGACATCATCCCCGCCGTCAACAGCTACACGGGTGAGTTGGCTACTGCCGCCGAGGTCAAGAGCCGTCTGCTGCCCGATAAAAATTGCTGCAAGGTGGAAAAGGATCTGGTTTCCCGTCTGTCTACGCTCAACGGCAATGCTCTTGTCCTTTGTGAGCGTCTGAAGAGTGCCGAGCGAAAGGCGGCCGCAGAGACCGACGGTGAAAAGAGAGCCACCGCGTATCGAGACAATGTGATTCCTTTAATGGAGAAGCTTCGCGCCGCTGTGGACGAGATGGAGACTCTGACCGCCTCGACCCACTGGCCCTTCCCCACTTACGGACAAATGATGTTCAAACTTTGATCTTGACGGGACGTCGGCGCGAGATTTCTGTCCGTGCGGCGTCCCGACCTTTATTTTCAGACCCCGTTTTGTCAATAGGAGAAATGGTATGCTTTTATTTTTTATCCGCCACGGTGACCCCATTTACAAACCCGACAGTCTTACTCCCTTGGGAGAGCGACAAGCCGAAGCTGTGGCCAAGCGTTTGGCACTTTGCGGTGTGGACAGGATCTTCGCCTCCACCTCCGAGCGTGCGCGGTGCACGGCTCTTCCCACAGGTGAACTGTTAAAGCAAGAGATCACACTGCTGGATTGGTGCAACGAGAACCACGCATGGAAGCAGCTCACGGTCGTCAATCAAGAAGGACGGCGCTTGTGGGGCTTTCAGCATCCCGAGACCACCGACTTTTTCAACTCGCCCGAGCTTCGTGCGATGGGCAAAAATTGGTACGAGCATCCTCGATTTGAGGGAACGACCTTCAAAGAAGGCTTCTGCCGCATTGGGCGAGAGACCGATGCTTTTTTGTCCGAGCTCGGTTACACACATGATACGGAGAAATGCCTTTATCATGCCGAAAAGCCCACAGAGGAACGCATTGCGCTGTTCGCGCACCAAGGCTTCGGTTTGGCCTTTCTTTCGTGGGTCTTGGACATTCCCTATCCTGTTTTTTGTACCCATTTTGATATGGGACACACGGGGATGTCGGTTATTGAGTTCGCTTCTCGTGATGGGATATGTGTTCCTAAAATGCTGACGCTTGCGAATGATTCTCATCTTTACCGTGAGGGGCTTCCTACTAACTATCAGAATCGGGTAAGGTTTTGATGGCTTTGGAGACGATCGGCACCCTCCTCTAACAAAAATTTCCAAAAAGCTTTTGCCAAAGCGTTTTCAAAAAGCGCCCCCTACAACAAGAACGATCGCAGAAAGATCATCCGCATTCCCACGTTCAGCCGCAGAACGCACAATATGCTCCGCAAGAACCGTAGGATCTTTCTCCTCCGTATTGTCAAGACAATCCAACAACCACAAACATTGCCCATCCCCATCGGTGATACCGTCACTGACCATGACGATAATGTCGCCCTCGGTCACTTCAAAATCGATCTGCTTGGCATCGATCTCCCCAAGAATACCAACGGGTACCGTCTTGGCATCCAAATAAAAAATATTCTTTCCCCGCTTGACATAAGTGGGTGCCGCGCCGCTTTTTAAAAATACGGCACGACCGAGAATCAAGTCGAGCATTAAAAGATCCACCGTGGTACTGCTTTCGGCACTTCCCACATTGCGACCGCGACGAAGAAAATGATTGAGCATTCGCAAGGCGGTCTCGGGAGCCACACCCGACGGAAGTAGCTTGCGAAGAAAAAGCGAAGCCAGCTTGGCGGTAAAAGCCGCCTCTTTTCCTGCGCCCATGCCGTCGTTGAGAAGGGCAAACAACACCCCTCGCGAATCGTCCCGAAAAAAAGTCACCACGTCTCCGCACACCCCCTCGCGCGCCGAAAAACCGCTGCCGTAGGTCACGTTTACAACGCTGCCCCGACGCAAGGTCAACACACCGTCCGAGCCCAACTGCGGCGATATCAACGGGAAACCGCAGACCCGTTCCAATTGCCCCGCAATATAGCCCAGTCTCGACTTTTCGGGCAAAGTACTCATACCCGCGATGGCAACCGTCTTTTGTCTTGCCCCCATGACCTTGACCGACGAAGCCGCAAATCCCAGATCCTTCATCCTAGAGGAAACGGCGGCGGCGGTTTTTTCGTCCTCGCGAAAATCCTCATCGCAAACTTGGCAGATCCCACGCAAAAGCGCGGCAGACGCGGCATAATCGCGAGCGAAGATCTCGGTCTTCTCCGAGCAAAACAGCGATCGCGAAAGGTCGGCGGCACCCTCATTGATCAAGGTGACCAAGCGATCGGCGGCGACACATCCCCGAAGCAATGTGGGCGGCAAGGTCTCCACCGTAACACTCCCCTTTTCCGCCACCTCTGCGGTCAGTTCGTTCAACGAATCCAGCATGATATGATAGCGGCTCTCCCAGCAATCGGCACGGGAGGTGCAATCGGGACAAAGGCGGTCAAAGCACGAATCGCACAATATGCGAAGGTCGGCGGCGGACGGCTTTTTTTGTTGCTTACTCAAGGCGGTCAACGCCTCGGACAGCTCGTCCATGGTCTGCGCCAGTCGGTGCGCGGCGGCGGTCTGTTTCTCCTGCTTTTGCGCAAGAAAATAGGACTCGGTCGGCGGACACGGCACTTTTGGCTCGGGCTCAACCCTCCGCAGCAGCTTCTCGGCAGTACAGTACACGGCCGTTCCCGCAAAAAGCGGCAAAAACACACCGCTCACCGCACCGCTTCCCGTCATCACCGTGCCGCACACCGTCCCCGCGATGCAAGAGACCGAGGCGGCGAGCATGGGCGAGGTGTCAAAGATGCAGTAAGCCGCGACGGTACATACGGGAAAGATCAAAATGTACGAGGGTGACAGCACCGCCCCCAAGATCACCCCCGCCGTCAGCGATGTCCCCACGCCCCGACGTCGGCAAAGCACCAGCACCGCCACAAAAGCGAAGGCAGGCGCCAGCGGGATCCCCGCCAAGGTCGCGTCAACCAGAGAATAACAGAGTGCCACCGCAAGGGCAATATGCGAGAGGTGCTCGGTCACCGTAGCCAAACGTCCCTCAAAAAGCAGACGATATCCGCCACTGAAAAGTCCCGAGAAAAGAAATACGGCAATCGGCGCGGCGACAATGGAAAAAATGGCACCGAACAGATCATAATACCGAAAGCCGCCGCGAATAATGGCATAAAGACTCATGGCAAAAACCGCTACACAAGCACAAGCCATACGCAAATACAGCGCCTCGCAGAACAGCCGTCCGTGCAGATGCTCCCATAGAGTGCTTCGCGGCTGCTCCTTGCCAATCCGCGAGGGCAGATCAATGAAAACACGCGCAAGAATGCGGATCAACAGCACACCGAGCACAACGGTCAAGGTCAGCCCCCACGGCAGGGGCAAGGTAAAGCTCGCCGCCATAAGTCCCGCGGCAATGTAAAGCGTCCCCTCGGAGGAGGCGCACAAAAACGCGATCCCCAGCGGATAGGTGACAAACGGCAGGGCGCAATTGCCCAGCAGAAAGGCGGCCAGTGCCAATCCCAGCCCGCGAACGGCCTCTCTCGGCGCGGTTCGAGCGGTTTTTTCCTCCATCAGCTTACCAATATGCCTCGGGAGCGCGGTGATCTCGATGCTTTTTTTCTTTCCGTCCATTTTGACTGTCCTTTCAATTGGTAAAATTTCCCATTTCCAATATACTACAAAAAGACATAGAATACCGTCGAAAGGGGGCAGTCGGATTTTAGAATTTTGGAAATCAAAACCGAGAAAACGCGCGAAAGGGCGAGAAAAAAAGACCTCCCCGTCGCAAGTGTGGCGAAAAGGAGGTCATATTCAGCATAAAAAGGTCAGAAAATCACGAACGGTTTCCGCAATTTCGGCGGAAACGATGCCGCTCGGGGGGTCAAAGCTCCAGTTGTGTCAAAAGCGACGCGATTGCTTGGCTCTCCGCCTCGGCAACCGAGGAATTGGCACGAAGCTCGCTCACCGTCTGCTTCATTTTTCTTCCTGTCAGCGATCCGAACCAACGGCGGATCTGGTAAAACAGCACCAGCAGGCGGTGTCCTTCCAGCGAGGGATAGTGCCGTTTCAAGATGTCATAGGGCAACCAAATGCGAGACCAAAGATTCTTGCCGCGGCTTCCCCTCTTGGCTTGTCCCACGGCCACCTTGCTCTCCACGGTTCCGTACACACCCGCGCGCAAAAGGTATCGGCTCATATCCTCGCACAGCGCATCCCATGCCGCGCCGGAGAACCAAGCCTCCGAGAGCCGTTCTGCCGCTTCGGCAAAGGTCAAAAGGCCGCCGGAAGCCAGCAATTCTCTTCTTTCCTCACGGTCGAATTCCACGCGGTGACAAAGCAACCACATATCCAAAAACGGTTTTACGCCGCATCCGCCATGTTCAAAATGTTTGGCCATATGGGCGATGTGGTAAAAATAAAACATGGCATCGGACAAGCGGTAACGGTGCGCTGTCCCCGCATCCAACCGTGCGTGCGACCAAATATTTTGCAAGACCGACGCGGAATCGGCGGCACAGTCCTCCTCGATGGTATCAAAATGCAACTCCAACTGCACGCCGTTGGCGGACATCAGCGACAGGTCATGAGAATTGCGTCCCTCGCGAAGGTAGCCCAGTTTCCTGCAAATTGCATCCGCCGCGCGGTCGAGGGTCTCGGGTCTGACCAAAATATCAATATCGCATCCTGTCCGCATCCACGGCTCGGGATAGAGTTCGCGGATCACGGCTCCTTTTAGGGGCAGATAGTCGATTTTCTCTTCTTCGAAGACTTGACAGATTCGACGAAATTCCTCGCTTTGATTGGCTTCGCGAAAGATCGCCAGCATCTGCTGACGTTCAAAATGCTCGCGGATCGGAGACTCGCCAAGGAGGTCTTGGGTTTCCAATGCGGATGCCACCAGGTGCGCCAGATCATGGTGCGCGGACAAAGCGTACAGCTTGGTGAGCTGTTCCGCGGATATATTCTCTTGTCGTGGTGTCTCTCCGTCGCTCACGGCGAGGGCGAGGCAATTCATCATGATCTTTGCAATTTCTTTCATTTATTTTGCTCCGAGTTGGGGGGATGGGGAGTATGGTTTGGTGCGAAATATTGGGGGGCGGTAATTTGCTTGAGGGTTAATGGGGGGGATAATTGGATGGCGGTCGTTATAAGGGAAAATGCGAAAGATCGATAATCTATGCATTTTTCTATGACCCTATGCAGCGCTTGGCTCTTCTTCTCTTTCTGCTCTACATAAGCAAATGGCGGGGAAGGCAAACGGTTTATGCAAAGCCCTACTTATAATTCTAAAACGCCATTCCCTCTTAATCTATTCATGCAACTCTATCGGCAACCCGTCCGGGTCTTTGACAAAGGTCATGTTCGCGCCATCAAAGCTATCTTGGCGAATGGGTTCGGGAGAATATCCGAGTTTTTTCAGTTGAATCACCATGTCCGACAGGTGGGTGACCCGCAATGCCAGATGCCGCAAGCCATATGCTTCGGGATCTGTCACGCGCGGTGGGTTATGGGGCGAGACAAACAACTCAAGTGTCATCCCATAGCCCCGAAGCATGATGATCTCATCTCCTCGCTCGGGTCTTGGATGGGTCTCTTGAACCAAAAAGCCCAGCGCATCTGCATAAAAAGCAAGTGACCGGGCTTTTTCGGAACAAAGAACGGCGATATGGTGCAGACCGTGTATCACTTATCGATACCCCGATACTGCTCTTGAACCGCGCGATAGCTTTCCAGATTGCCAATATCGTAACGGCGTCCGGGCATTTCCATAGCATGGACTGCTGTATTTTGGCACAGCCATGCAATGTAGCTTCCGGGGGCGTCCACGCCGCAACCTGCTTCGATGCCCGCACCGACACGAGCCGCGTCCTCGCGAGAATAGAAGTAGAAGGGGGGGCAACACCAGTTGGACTTGGGCTCGGCGGGCTTTTCTTCCATGTTGAGCACCTTGTCGTTTTCGTCGATCACCAGCGCGGCACTTTTGGAAATCTTGGACTTCTCGCCCTCAAAATAGCGCATGACGCAGGTGGTCTTTTTGGTCTGTGCGTATGTGATAAAGCGGGTCAAGCTGAAATCCAGCACATTGTCGCCCGCAATGACCAACATTTCGTCGTCAAGTCCCAGCTTATCGATGGCAAATTGGATATCGCGCACCGCGCCCAAGCGGGTCTCGTTGGTATCGGTACCGTCATCTACCACGGTGATCTTCTGTGCCTTGGTTGCCGCCCATTCGTCGAAATGATGGGCAAACTTATGGTTAGAGATGACCACATATTCATCCACCGCACCCAAGGTATCGATGTCGTCCACCAGCCAGTCGAGGATGGTCTTTCCGCCCACGTCCAGCAAGGGTTTGGGGAAATTTTCGGTCAGGGGATACAGTCTTGTGGCGTATCCTGCCGCTAAGATCAAGCATTTCATGTCAATTTCACTCCGTCAGCACTTTGGCAAATGTATGCCGAATATTTGCCCTCCAGATGGGGGAAGGCGGCCAAATACTCGCGCTCCACGCGATGCAGGATAGGCTCCTCATAGGCGGGATCGATCAGCGCCATGCAGCAACCCTTAAAGCCTGCGCCCGAAAAACGGCCGCCATAGACGCCCTCGGTCTCGGCCAAGATCTCATACATCTTTTTAAGTTCCTGCGAGCCTGCTTCATAATTGTGGATCGAGCTGTAGCCGCTCTCGGTGCAAAGGCGACCGAAGGCCTCAATGTCTCCTCTTCGCCAAGCCGTCACGCCCTCATAGACGCGGCGAGACTCACTGTACCAATGCTCGGCGCGCTTACGCCAAGGCTCGGGAAGCAGGTGTCCGTACTGCTCGTACACCTCAAGGGGAACATCGCGAAGATACGCGCTCTTAAACTTGCCGTACTCCATGCCGGCATAAGCCATCAGCGCATAAGCCGCCGACTTACACTCATCCACACGGGTATTGTACTGGGTTCCCGCAAGACTGCGCTCCAGTCCCGAGAAAAAGATCGCAATGCGATAAGGCTTCATATCGGACTTGGCGGGAATACACTCATAGCGATCGTTTCTCGTATCCAAATACAGGAGGTGGTCTTTCTTGGACAGCACCTCGCAGCTTTGGTCGAGCTTTCCGCAGGACACGCCCACATAGCGATTCTCGGCATCCACCGCCATCGAGATCAGCTCACCGTCCGACAGCTTGATGTCATTGACCTGACAAAGTGCCGCCAAGAACGCGATGATGACCGCCGCCGACGAAGACAGACCGCCGATGGGAAGGCTCCCCTCGATCACGCCGCACACGCCGACGGTCAGCGAATACCGACGCGCCAGCTCCAAATTGGCACCGCGGAGGTGATCCGCCCAGTCTCTTTCGGGACTTTCGGGAACCGAATCGACGTGCCACTGTGCTCTCTTATCAAACTGTAGGGACTGCATCTCCACGATTCCGTTTCGCTTGGGACGGAAAGCGATGTGGATACCCTTATCAACGGCAAAGCCGGTGATCTTTCCCAACTGGTGATCGACGTGCGCTCCCAGAGGACAGACACGGTACGGGCAGAAGGATATCCCCTCCGCAGGCTTGCCGTATATTTCTTCAAATTTTTCTTCGCAAAGCATCTTAAACTCCTTGTTCGTTGCTTCTTTTTTCAAGGACTTGGGTAGGTTCGGCTTCTTTTTTCCAAACTTCTGTCCCATGATCACTTATTTTCTTTGCCGGAACCCCTGCAATCGTAATACTGGGTTCAACAAAACTCTTATTCACTACCGAATTCGCGCCGATTGCTATATTATCGGCAATTGTCACGCCTCCCAAAACCACCGCGCCGACACCGACAATAACATTGTTACCTATCGTCGGGACAAGATTGTTGGAGCCACCTGCTACAATTTGTGTGCAGGCGTGCAAGGATACATTTTCACCAAGTGTCGCCTTTCGATTAACAGAAATCGGTGCCAAATGCATAATATGCAACCCTTTTCCACAGCAGTTTAAAGGAATATGTATACCGTAGCGTGTTTGAAACTTTATCAATCTGAATTTAAAAATAAATTCGCGAAGCTTCTTTCCGGTATTCAAATAAAATTCCGTCTTTCTCAAGAGGATCTGGTGTCTTTTCAGCAAAGATGATTCGCCATATCGGAGAAAATATTTTAAGGGATGGGGTCTATAATGAACTAAATCTGCAGCAAGAAATTCGTTCAAATCCGCTTTGCTTTTTATTCTTTTTTCTTCAGGCAGCATATTTACACTCTCCATCATTATTTTCAGCGCATAACCGCTTTATTGAATGATCACTACTATTTGTTATCATTTGCGATCGCCGTACATTTTTTCGTAGTAATTCTGATACTCACCCGAGATGATGGTCTCCCACCACTCGCGGTTGTTAAGATACCACTCGATGGTCTTCTTGATACCATCCGCAAATTTGGTTTCGGGCAACCAGCCAAGCTCGCTGTGAATCTTGGTGGGATCGATGGCGTAACGCATATCGTGACCCTTGCGGTCAGCCACATAGGTGATCAAGCTCTCGGGCTTGCCGAGGGCGGCACAGATGATCTTGACGATATCGATATTTCTCATCTCGTTATGACCGCCGATGTTGTAGACCTCGCCCACACGACCCTTGTGAATGATCAGATCGATGGCCTTACAGTGATCCTCCACATACAGCCAGTGCCGGACATTCAGACCTTCACCGTAAACAGGCAGAGGCTTGTCCGCCAGGGCGTTGGCGAGCATCAGGGGAATCAGCTTCTCGGGGAAGTGATAGGGGCCATAGTTGTTGGAGCAGCGGGAAATGGTCACCGACAGTCCATAGGTGCGGTGATAGGCCATGACCAGCAGGTCCGCGCCGGCCTTGGAGGAGGAATAGG
>JAZSPB010000185.1:0-2999 GCA_045537235.1 Eubacteriales bacterium | reverse complement strand
TCTTCAAAACTCCCCCCCGCATGATTGAGAACCGTGACATTCCGTCCCAAAGTAACCGACCGCCTGCGGTACTCATCCATCCAATCGCCGGGCAACCCCAGCCCGGGAAGCTCTTCCAAAACCGCCCCCAATACCGCATCGCGATCCATAACCTCCCCCAGAATCTCCTCAACGGAAACCGCAACCCCCAAAAGCTCCTGCGGCAACGCCGCCTTCCTAAGGTTGATCCCGATCCCGATCACCGCAAACGGCTCCCCACAGTAAGTCCCCGCCTCCGCAAGGATCCCACATAGCTTCCGCCCATCAACCATCAGATCGTTGACCCACTTGATCCCCACATCAATACCAAACCGCCCCAGCGCCCGCGCCACCGCAACCGCGGTAAATGTGGTCAAAAGTCCCGCATCCGTAAACCGAACGGGACGAACCAAAACACTCATATAAAGCCCACTCCCCGCAGGCGAAAAAAAGTGGCGCCCCAGTCTTCCGCGTCCCGCAGTCTGAAAATCAGCCACAAGAACGGTCCCCGAGGGCGCACCTAAAAGAGCCCGTCGCTTGAGCTCACTGTTGGTGGAATCAATTCGATCAAGATAAATAATATGATACATATTTTACTCCAAAGGCGGCATGGTAGGCGCGATCTCCGACCGACCCACACCGAAATCGGCACTTTGAGAACGGTACTCACTGGGCGACTTGCCAAATTGCTTGAGAAACGCACGGTTGAAGGTGCGCGGTGTTCCAAATCCCACCAATTCGCTGATCTCGGTGATGCTCTTGTCGGTGTTGCAAAGGTAGCGGCAAGCGGCCGATACGCGCAGAGAATTGATGTAGTCATTGAATTTCATATTGAAACGACTGCCGAAAAGGTGCGATATGTAGTATTTGCTCATGTGAAGCTCCTCCGACAAGATCTCCAGCGAAAGCTCACGGTTGAAATTGCGAGAGCAAAAGTTGATGACCGAGTTGAGCGCCTGTGAGTTGCCGCGAATGCGATCTACCAGCGTCATGTGACGGAACATCTCGGCAAACAGCGCCGATATCAGACCACGGAGCTTGGGAATGGAGAACTTGTCCTCCGGCGTTTGGCGCTCCTCTATGATCTGCTGAAGCAGCGCGAGGATCTTAGGATAAGAAGAAATATTGGTCAAAACAGGCGACTCGGGAATCTTGCGATCAAAAACCGTAGCAAACTCCGGCATGATGTCGGGATTGATGATCATCAGCAGATGACTGGTCTTTTCGTCGGGAATATAGCCGTGCGTCTGGTTGGGAAAAGACAAAAAGAGAGAATCCGCAGGAATGTCGTGCTCCACGGAGTCCAAGCTTACACCGCAGCTTCCTTCATATAAATAGACCAATTCCAGATGATAATGCAGATGCGGTCGCGGCCCCAAACGGGCAGAGCGGTTGGCATGATTGTTGATGGATATATCGTTTTTTCGATTTTCGTAGAACATTTTTTGTACCTATTATAAAAAGTGTGTTAGATATACTTTCTGGGTACGCGCGCGGAGACCAGGCAGAGAACCTCGTAGGGAATGGTATGGGCGCGATGGGCAAGGTCATTGATGTCCTCGGACGTTGCGCCGAACAGCGTCACCGTGTCACCCACCGAAACGTCCAGATCGGTGATATCCACCATGCACTGATCCATGCAGATACGACCGACAATGGGGGCAGTGCATTCTCCCGACCGCGTGGCGATCCGAACCGAAGCGCCGCCGTAAGCGCGGAGAAATCCGTCGGCGTAACCCACGGGAAGAGTGGCGATGCGGCGAAACTCGGATGCCTCAAAGGTGCCGCCGTAGCTGACCGTTTCCCCGGGACAGAGAGTGTGGATGTGAGAGACCATGGTCACCAGTCGCATGACGGGACGCAAGGGCAGAGTATCCAAAATTTCCGAAGGCGCACAGCCGTAAAGCGAGATGCCGACACGAACCGCGTCCATAACAAATTCCGGCAGTCGGATGGCACCCGCACTGTTGCAGATGTGGCAAAACAGCGAGGACACACCCAGCGCCCGAAGTCCCGTTTTCACAGCCATAAAGCGCTTTTGTTGCTTGAGAGTCAGCCCTGTGGCGGTGGTGGTATTCTCCTCGTCGGCGCGGGCAAAGTGGGTGAAGAGTCCTTCCACCGAAAGCCCCGACTCACGGGTCAGAAGGGCAATATCGTGAATGGCGGTACTGATCTCCGAGTCCGTGTGAGCAGGGAATCCGATGCGATTCATGCCCGTGTCCAGCTTGACGTGCGCTCGAACCGTCACCTTCGCACTCCGCGCAAACTTGGCCAGCTCGCGAGCATATTCAACCGATGGCAACGCAGTGATCAGATCGTCCTTGGCCAACCGTGCCGCAAGAGACGGACGGGTGTAGCCGAGAATGAGAATGTTGGCTTCCAGCTTCAATTCGCGGCAGACCGCCCGCAGCTCCTCACCTTCCTCAATGCAGGAGACCGCAAAAAAACGACACCCCTCATCAAGCAATGTCCTTGCCACCGCCTCAGCACCGTGCCCATAAGCATCCGCCTTGACCACACAAATGACAGGAAGATCCGGTTTCCCCGAGATCTTGCGAACATGAGAAATGACCGTTCGGTAATTGTGCCGAAGCGCCGAAAGATCGATATTTGCCCAAGTCCGCGCCTCCTCCACGATCGGAAGCCCGGAATACAGTCTTTTCTTAAAATAATTCATTGACATAAAAATGCCTCCCGTAAAAATACGAAAGCAGACAAAACTAGCTGTTTACATTATAAATTATATCACATCCCCCGTAAGATTGTCAATCCAATCAGACAAAAATTGCGAATGATTTTCGTTTGCACGGAGGGCGCCTGCGGGCGCGGGGAGGTCGCTTTTTTGAAAAAAAGCTCCGCAAAAAACTTTTCTATTGTGCCCTTTTGCAGTCGGTGCGAACATGGCAATCCCCCAAAGGGGGCAGTATGTTCGCTCAAATTTTGCAAGGGCACAATAGAAAAGTTTTTGCGGAGCTTTTTTC
>JAZSPB010000036.1:0-14156 GCA_045537235.1 Eubacteriales bacterium | reverse complement strand
GCAACCACAATATCTCCCTCGTTGGCTGTGTTTTGCTTGCGGATCAATACCAAATCACCACTGTCAATTCCGGCATTGATCATAGAGTCACCATTTGCACGAAGCCAAAAGTATTCGCCCTTGCCAATATAATCGGTTGGGATCGGGAACGTATCGTCGTGTTGCTCCTCTGCATAGATCGGAGAGCCACAGGCGATATTACCGCTGACGGGCGCGTGGAACTTGCCTTGCAGTTCTTCAATGTAGGGAGTGATGATGGGTCGCCCGTCGAAATACAATTTGTCCATCTCCGTCATACGGTGCAGATATTTGTGCACCGTTCCTACTGCCAAAGTCAAGCTCCGCGAGATCTCCGCAATAGTTGGCGAGTAGCTGTTTTCGTTGTAATATTCGTCTACAAAGGATATAATCCTCTGCATCGTTTCTTCGCTTAAGTATCGCATATGTGTACCTCAATATATAAATGAAAATATATTCACGATAGAATTATAGCATATTTTTGAGGGTTTGTCAATAGAAACTTATAGTATTGGAAACTATAAAAATAAATATCACTTGACAAACTCGGTTTCACATGTTATAATAATTTCACCGAACTGGTGAAAGGATGGTTTTTAATGAAATATAATTATTCGGAAAATCAATATGTGCAATTGGCTAAAGAACAATTTTGCCAAATAATTAGCAAAGTTCCATTTGTATCAGATATAGAAATTATTAATGCAGGGGCGGGGTGTGGCTTTGGCGATTTTCATGCCATTGTCCATTACACCGATACTAAAGAAACACAGCGCTTTTGCGTGGAAGTAAAGTCTAACGGAGAAAAGCGATACGTTAATTTGTTTATGCAAATGGCAGCTCAGCACAAAGATGATGCTTGCTATGTTTTTATGGCTCCGTATATTTCCGATGCATCTGCAGATAGCATAATCAATAATTATTATAGTTTTATGGATCTCTCCGGCAATTGCTATATTCTTTCCAAGAGAATAATTTTCCACTACCAAGGTAAAGAAAATAAATTTATTGCTAAAAGAGATAAGAAACAATATTTTTCGAAGTCATCTGCGGCTACATCAGTTATTTTGCGAACTATGTTAGATAGACCGACAGCTGGCTGGGGCGTGCGAGTATTATCAGAGATAACTGGAAAAGCCATAGGAACGGTTTCTAATGTTAAAAGTTTTTTGAAGGATCGCGCTTGGATCGAAGAATATCCGCATGGTTTTCAATTGAGGAATATAAAAGAACTTTTGTATACATGGGCAAAGGACTATCATCAAAAAGATTCCCTTACATTTGAGTATTACTCACTTGATTCTATTGCAGAATTGGAAAGAAGAATTGCCGAATGGAGCAAAACACACGATAATAGTGCATTGCTTGGTAGTTTTTCAGCAGCGGCAAGATATGCGCCAACTGTTCGTTACAAGAAAGTTGATGTTTATGTAGAACAACAAGCCTATAATGAATTTATACGGGATCTGGAATTGAAACCCGTGGAATCCGGCGGAAATGTTGTTATCACGATCCCCCACGACGAAACACCGTGTATGTTCTTCCGAGAAGTGAACGGAGATTATATTACTTCTCCCGTTCAAACGGTTATTGATTTGTTGAATAACGCGGGACGAGGCGAAGAAGCCGCTGATGCCATAATTTTAAAGGAGTTTGAACAATGATGATAAAAGATGCTGATCTGAAATGTGCTACCGATTATTCCGAAGGAATGGTAGATGCCGCATATCGTGTGCTTGGCGAAATTGTAAATATTCTTGAGCCCTACGCCGATGATATGAGAATCGTAGGTGGTTGGGTTCCGTCGCTTTTGTTCCCCAACAATGACCATATTGGATCAATTGATGTGGATGTGCTTTTCAATCAAAACGATATTGGAAAAGCAGAAAGCTATGAAAACATTAAAAGAATACTCACAAGAAATGGCTATAACAGACATCCCCAAAAGTATTTTACTTTTGTAAAAACTGTATTGATAGGCGATGTTCATTACGATGTAGATGTAGACCTTCTTTCCGGCAAATACGGCGGTGACGGAGGTGCTGTGAGCAAACACGTAGATGGTATAAAAGCTTTGCCCGCTACAGGAGGCAATTTCGCATTTGAGTTTCCGCCCGAAAATGTAAAAATAGACTATACCCGTCCTGACGGAGCGCTTGATATCGGACGCGTGCGAGTGATATCTATCGTGCCCTACATAGTTATGAAAGCGGCTGCACTTGGACGTGGAAAGCCCAAAGATGCGTATGATATTTATTATTGTATCAATCATTACGAGGGCGGCGTAAGAATGCTTTTGCAAGAAATGCTACCCTATAAAGACAAAGGTCTAATCAAAGAAACTTGCGAAAAACTTTCCGAGAAATTCGCGTCTCCCAATCATGCCGGACCTACTGACATAGTTAATTTCTTGGGAATTTGGGATGATGAAGAAGAGGCTCAAATCAAGCAGGATGCGTATCAGAAGGTTAAGTATCTGGTGGATGGATTGAATTAAAAATTATAAAAGGAGGACAACGCATGGACACAAAATTGTACTGGATTATCCGTAATTGGTGGAAAAGCCTCACCTTTTACTTGAAAACGTGCTGGTTCTCAATGACGAATAAAAGATACAATGAAAAAAAGACAAAGAGTTTTTCGCGTTTGATTTTGAAAACAGTATTTTTCCAGTCTATAAAAGCAGCGTTTATGTGCTTAATAACAGTGCTATTAGATGGTATCTTGCTATGCGTTACAAAGCAAAAGGCATTAGACCCGCAAATATTTGTTAGTATTGTTATTGGCGGTATAAGTGTCGCAGGTGTTATTTTAGGTTTGTATTGTTCCAATATGGCATCTATGTTTTCATCTAAATACACCAATGCGCCTGAAAGCATTAACAAATTATATCAGAGAGATATTATTACCAACAAATGCGTAAAACAAATTATTAGTTATATCACCTTTTGCATAGCTCTTCTCGTAGTGTGTATTGCCAAAATTGAGTTTTCATTCGTAACGGTAATATTATTATTGTTATTAACCGTTAGAATGATTGTAACGTTCAGCATTTCGGGAAACCGCGCCTACGATCTTTCAAATACATATAGGATAGCAGACGTTATTTATCCGGATATCCTTCATGTTATAGATAAGCTAACAAAAAGAACTGTTATTGATGGAGATAAAAAATTTCAAGGCCATTACAGAGAAATATGTTATGGCTATCTTGGGGTATTAAAAGATATAGCTGTTTATAATAAATCTAACGCAGAAAATCAAACGGCTCCAATTATTACATTTTTGAAAAATAATCTAACGGTCTTATTTGCGTATGTAAAGAAGAAACCATATATACCATATAACTCTTGTTGGTATGCTGAAAAAACTCAATATCAGCAATGGCATACTGCATCTGACATGGAAATCTCCACCAAAATCAAATTTGGTCTTATGCTGGATACAAAGAATATTAAAGATTATATATGGTTTGAATCTGAATTTGAAAAAGTGAACCAAGTTTGTCTTGATGTGCTCTTAAAAGCGGGAGATTATTCGTCCATCTACAATTACCTGGCTGTTTTATCAAATCTTTCTGAAGGAATCACGGATATCAATTCTATTGCTTATTGGAATCAATATATTAAATCCTTAAAAGAATCGTTGCTCCCCATCATTTTGAAGAAGCAAGACACACATGAAATTGATGATACGGCAGCCGGAATTGCCGACGCTTATGCTGCGGTTTGTTTTAATTTTGTAATATCTATCTGCTCATATATTGATAAGTTAGATATTGATTCGATTTTCAATTATGCTGTTTCCAAATATGATTACAAAAATATAGATTTTCATAAAGGAGAGCAGCTCAATAATGCGCTTATAGAAGATTTGTATCATCGCATCGAAGCAGAGGTTAAAATTGAAAAACAGCGGATCACTCCGCCATGGTATGTTGAGCAAATTGTTGCCCAAAAACTTTTTAATCATCTTAATCTTTTAACTACACAAATGGCAGATATGTTTGAATTTGCTTTCTCTATCGGAGAAAAAATATTAAACGATAAATGCTTCTATAACGCGGCGATTTGGTTTTGTAGACTTTCTGAATTACAAGCCAAAATATCATATCGTCGTACGGGTGAAAAAATAATAAGTTTAGAAAAAATGCTTATTGAGAAGAAGAAGGATCCCAAGGTTATATGGAACAATTCTGACATTAGTCAGTCATTGGAAGCAATAACGAATATATCTCGGATTATTCCTCAATCATTAAAAAAGTGTAGTGGAATATTTGCGATAACACATCAGGAGAATAGAACTGAATTTCCAGATTTGTTGGGTTACTGTTATAATAGATTTTGTGATTGCATGATTACTGCCATTGCCAATGACGATGTTATAACATTTAAGTCCCTATATGAAGGCTTTTTAGGAACTATGCTTTTGTATCAAGAATATATCAGAACAGACCTAATTAAAAGAAAAGAGGAACATTTACAAAGAGCTAATCTTCATATTTTCTGTGCACCTATCCTTGAATTTGCGATGATTAGTGGACTGGCTATTCTTTGGGGTGAGTTTGTGGGATCTAAAGAATGGCGAGAAATCGTTGAGAAAGAAATAGAGCCCTATACAGATAAAACTAACCAAGATAAATATAGAGTTCTCACTCAGATAAATCAAATTATATCTGCACGAAAAACCGTCTCATTTGCTATTGGCAAGAGAGATATTATTGAAGGTGGTTGGGAACAAACCGTTTCTGCTGCTATGCGAAATCATCCAAATTACAAAATTTCTTACGGTAAGTTCGGGCAAAAGTATGTTATGAGCGAAAGCAAATTGTTTTCTGCTTTTACAGGGCACTATATGGCAGATTTAGGAGTTCTACACGATGTGGAGGAGTTTTTCTGCGTGCTTTGTATTAATCCGCATGTTGGAGAAGAGGAAAAATATCATACGCGTTCAAAATGGGAGGAGATTATAAGCGATGAGAGTTAACAAAAACTATACTTCTTCTGCTAAAACTTTGGGCGTTGGGCATATTCACAAGGTAAAGCATCTTATATCAATGCACGCTAAGATATTGGGGGATGACTTAAGCACCCTCATATCTTTAGAATTTACTCCATTTAATAATCACCAAGATTTTTACGACATTGAGGCTGATGACCAATCCTTGAAAAAGTTGTTAAATTTTGAGTCGTATGATTATTTTGATTACGAATTCGATCAAGCTTTATCTCGAGTGATGAATAATCTCTTTTTGACATCCAAAACTTATATCGAATATGCCATTGCAAAAGATGAAGGTGGAAACGTAGTAGGACTATCTCTTATACCGTTCGATGCAATAAAATTGATAACCCTGAGAGGCCACACGTTTTTCCTATCCAAAGATTACAATGGCAAACTATTAATATTCAATGTTTCTGTAAAACACTATATTGAATTAAGTACTAAAGGTTTAGGTATTAAAAGAAATTATTTCAAGAAGCTTGTAAGAAAACTTAAGAGAATGGATAAAGACCGCTCTACGGAATTTACAACCAACGAAAAAATGAGCAAAAAGTTTGCCTTTAGCTCTTGGGTAAAAAGAAAGGATTTTTTGTTATTAAAGCATCCTCGAAAAATCGGTTGGTATGGAAGGCATGCAACAAATTCTTTGTTAAGTGAAAGCTATCTTTTTTATAGAACAATAGAGTTCAAACTGTTTCGCCAAAAATGCTTGGATTATTTATTAAAACAAATCAATTTGGGACTACAAACGATCAGCGATGATATTCAAGCAACCGGAAAAATCGTTATAAAAATGCCTATAACTGATTATGAAAAAGAATGGAAAAGATATACAAGTGGTGAAATTTGTGCTTCCGAGTTAAGTGATATTATTTATAAAATGCCATCATAATTTATTGCATTCCGAGCATTGCTAAAGATGTCAATGCATTTTTCAATCTGTAAAAAATAAACATATGCAAAATCAATGGGTCATTTTGACCCCTTGATTAGGAAAGGTGTGGTGTGGATGGTTTTCATCCATACCACATTTTTGTTTGAGGTGCGGTACGCGGAGACCAGCAGCAGAGCCAAAGGGTCATTTTGACTCTTTGATCGTTAGGATTATACTCAAAAATCAAAAGTTCATTTTGAGCCTTTGATCGCTCGGAGCATAGTTCAAAATCAAGTACTCGTTTTGAACACTTGAAAATCAGCGGGCGAAATTCACCCACTGAAATAACGTTGGTATGGGCACGACATGCCCATACCTCGTCGAGTTTTGTTGTAGACAAGTTCACATTTTTATGATATAATAATCATATTAGCGTTTTTCTTCGATAGCGTTTGATCAAGAGAGGGATATATACATGAAACTAAAAATTGCAATCTGCGACGATGAGCAGAATCAAATTGAATATATCACCTCACTTGTGTCGATATGGGGAGCAAAAGAGGGGCATAATTGCGAAATCCGCACATTTATGTCTGCCGAAGCCTTTCTGTTTGAGTATGAGGATGACAAGGCTTACGATATTCTTCTGCTGGATGTAGAAATGAAAAACATTACGGGTATTGATCTTGCTAAACGAATTCGTAAAGACAATAATCGCGCCGAGATTGTATTTGTCACTTCACATTTTGAGTTTGTAGGCGAGGGATATGAGGTAGATGCGCTTCATTATCTGATTAAACCGATCTCACCGGACAAGCTCTCACAAGTGCTGACTAAAGCAGCTGAAAAGCTGTCGGTGGAGCCTCCCTCAGTGGTGATATCCTGCGACGGAGAAACGGCCAAATTGTATGAAAAGGATATTCTTTATGTGGAATCTTTTCTTCACTACATTGTGATCCACACTAAAGATAAAGAGTATAAAATCAAGGAAAACATCTCAGCTTTTGAAGAAAAATTGAGTACTGATTTTTATCGTATTCATCGATCCTACATTGCTTCACTAAAACATATCACTCGCATCTCACGAACTTCCATCAATATCGGGAAAACCGAGTTGCCCCTGTCACGTGGGAAATATGATGATGTAAATCGAGCATTTATTGAGCATAATTGAGGTAGACTATGAGAAAGAAAACATACTTGAAGCTTGTGGAATATCAGACCGAGCAATCGGAAAAGCATCTTTCTGAGGTGCGGAGCATCCACAAGGAAATGCGAGGCTATAAGCACGATTTTCACCATCATCTTCAAGCATTAAAGGGCCAGCTTGAGGCGGGAGAGGTGGAGCGCGCCCTCGCCTATATCGAACAGCTTGACAACAAACTTATGAATGTTGACACCTTGCTGAAAACGGGCAATGTCTCCCTTGATGCCATTCTGTCAGCAAAGATCGCTCAGGCCAAAGCCGAAAATATCGTTGTGCATGTAAAGGCAAGCGTCCCCGATTCGTTAACCATATCGGATGTGGAGCTGAGCATCCTTGTGGGAAACCTGCTTGACAATGCCATTGAAGCCTGCCGCGCGGCAACAGACGAGCGGTTTATTCGAATCTATATGGCGATGAAGGGCCAAATGCTCTATTTTTCCATGCTCAACACAGCGGGCAAAAAGAAGAAAAAGACGGGCACACTGTTCGTAACAGACAAAAACGGCGTACACGGCTTCGGTCTGCGTCGCGCTGAGGCGATTTTGGATGAACATGGCGGCTGGGTAAAATACAATAGCGAGGACGGCGCGTTCACCTCTGAATTTTTGGTGCCCGCGGTTGAATGACCTGCAATTCGTGTACTGACACAAACGGTTAGTGCACGAATTTGTTTTTCGTTTTCTTGATCCGATATAATGAAATCACCGTGCACAGCACAAGTTCAAGGAAAGTAGGTTGGATTACTATGATAATGGTTGGAATCGCAGGCGGTACTGCGGGAGGAAAGAGCACATTCGCCAAAAAGCTGGAAAAAGGATTGACGGATCTGCACGTTTGCGTAATCCATATGGATAGCTTTTTCAAAGCTAAGGATAAGAGGCCGTATGTTCCTTCTCACATCAATGGTAAATATTACACAGATGACAATTCACCCGACACCATTGATTGGGTAGCTTATCACCGCGCGATTGATGCGGCTATGGAGGAATATGATGTTGTCATTTTGGAAGGATTGCTGGTTCTTTGGGACGAATATACGAAGGAGCGGTTGGCTCTTCGCGTTTTTGTGGACTGTGATGCCGATGAACGTATTGTCAGACGCATTCGCCGAAATCAACATTGGGGACAAAGCTTCGAGGAGATATGCGACGTATATCTGAACATGGTTCGTTTCCGCCACGATGCTTATGTGGAGCCGACCAAATGGACGGCTGATCTTATTGTAAACGGTGCGGGAAATACGGATATTGCCGCTGAAGTATGTATACAAAAAATTCAGTCAATGACATGAGAGGAAGCAATATGGAACGAAAGCCCGAACGGAATATTATCAAAAACATCCGATTTGTCTTCTCCTATATTTTCAAATATGACAAGATAATATTGCTCTTGTATTTGTGGACGATCCCGTCGACGGTGCTTGCAAGAATGATAGGAAGTCTATTTTCCAAATACCTCATCGACGCCGTTGTGGCGCAAAGTGTTGGCATCATGATCACGGTGATACTGATATTTGCCGGCGGGCGGTTGTTGTTAAATATGGGAAGTGCTTACACCCAAAGTCAGCTGAAATTTCGGAATTACAGACTCAAGAGCAAATATATCGAGTCTTATATTAACCGCTGCATGCGGATGGACTATGAATCGTTGGAATTGGTTGAGACTAAGGATCAAGCTCAAAGAACGGTCAACCAGTTTTTCAGTACCAACTATTGGAGCTCACAAAGCATTGACTCCTACCCGGCCTTACTGGTGTCGATTATTTCCAGTTTGCTTGGTATTACGGTCTACACGGGAATCATCTCGATGCTCCATCCGCTGATGGCGGTGTTTCTTTCAATCCTGGCTTTGACATCCTATTGGATGCAAAAGCACTTGGCACGCAAGCGCCATAACGACAAGGAGCAAGCAATTCCTATAGAAAGAAAGATCAACTATATTCAAAGAGAGGCGGGAAATTTTGCCTCTGTAAAAGATATACGTCTTTACAGCATTTCAGGATGGCTTACCGAGGTTTTTGATGAGCAGTTTCGAAAATGGAAGAGCATTTGGCACGCGCGCTCACGCCTTAATGCCTTTTTCGCTATCGTGTTGGAATGTATGAACTCGCTTCTCAAACTGGGTATTTACGTGTTTTTATTTTGTGAATTTTACCAAGACCGCATCGGTGCTTCCGATTTTGTTCTTTATCTGGGACTTATCACCGGATTCAGCGCATGGGTGTTATCCTTGGTTAAAAATGTCGAGAGGCTGTTCAGTCTTTCCTATGATATCAATGATGTGCGTCAATTTCTTGAGGTGGGTGTGCCCGAGGAACACGCTGAGGCTCCGTCTCCCGAGCGTAGTGATATCGTTTTTGACAACGTCAGCTTCTCTTATAACAAGGAGAACTTTCACCCTGTCATCGATCATCTGTCATTCAACATCAAACCGTGCGAAAAGATTGGAATCGTCGGCTTGAACGGCTCTGGGAAAACAACTTTGATCAAGCTACTGTGCGGTTTGTATCTGCCCGACGAGGGAAAGATTACACTGTGCGGTGCTGATACGGCGAAGACAAAAGGGGATGACTTGTATCGGATTATCTCTCCTGTTTTTCAGGACATATATCTGCTCCCAACAAGCATCGGACGAAACATTACTCTTTCTCCGGAAATGGACGAAAGTAAGCTGGATGAGTGTATCAGGCAAGCCGATCTGGAAGAATGTATTGAGACTCTACCATGCGGGAAGGAGACAAACGTTATTAAAAGCGTTCGTGAAGATGCGATTGAGTTGTCTGGAGGGCAGGTGCAAAGGATTGCCCTTGCTCGTGCTCTATATAAAAATTCTCGCATTTTAATTTTGGATGAGCCCACAAGTGCGCTGGATCCCATTGCCGAGCACCGCCTCTATGAGAAATACGCTGAATTGACCAAGGGCAGGACAGCAGTGTTCGTATCGCACCGTCTGGCATCCACCCGTTTTTGCGATCGCCTTTTCTACATGGAAAACGGTAAGATTGTAGAATGTGGAAGCCACAGTGAACTGATAGCCCTGGGCGGCAAGTATGCGGCTATGTATGAATTGCAAAGTCAATATTATCGGGAAGGAGAGGAACAAAATGACTGATCTGAAAAAAGATATAAACCTCATTCGGCGCGGATTGAAATATATTAGAAGATTGGCCCCGGGCAACATGGCTATCAAACTGATCAAGGGTACTGTCAATGCCGTTCTCCCCTTTATTGATCTGTATCTTTCGGCACGTATCATCGATGTTTTGATACGGCGGGAGGGAATCAAACAAGCAATCTTGTACGCCGTGATCTTGGTTTTGCTCCACCTTGCGCTCACGTTGATCTCGGAGTTGCTGGAGATCAAAAATTATGAAATGTTCAACGGCCTATATCGCAAATACAACATGATGATAAGCAACAAGATCATGTCACTGGATTATGCACAGATCGAGGATCCCGAAACACATATCAAGGCTAAAAACATCGAGGATGCAATGAAGATCAGTAATTACGGTCTGATCAAGCTTCACAGTAGGATACCTCTTTTATATCAGAACTTTTTGTCATCCGTTTTATCGGTAATCCTGATCATTGATGTTTTATCTGTACAGGCGGACCGCACGAGCCAGTATTCGGCAATCATCAATTCTCCTGTACTTGTTCTTGTGCTGATAGCTACTATTTTAATGACTGCTTTGGTCAGTGTGTTCAGTAACAGTCGTATCGCCGCAAAAACATATGACCAACTGGGTATCTTTTCGAGGATCAATCGCGTATACGATTATTATTTGAATCATTACATCGCAGGTCATAAGGCGGGTAAGGACATTCGCTTGTATGAGCAATATTACCTCATAGCAGATGAGATTGCACAAACCAACAAAAAAAGCTGTGGTATTGTCGATCGCATCAGTCGAACGGACTTTGGTTACGGCGCACTGAATACCCTCGCCATGTTTGTTTTGATGATCATATCATATCTTTATATTGGCTTAAAATCCCTCTCCGGCGCCATCAGCGTCGGTTCAATTGTCAAATACAGCGGAGCGATCATGCAATTTGGAGGATCGGTTCGTGATACGGTCGATGCCTTTTCTCAGTTGCGATCCAATAGTCCCTATCTGAAAGCGATGATCGACTTCATGGAACAGAATTCGGAAATGTACAAAGGAACACTTACTGTAGAAAAAAGGACAGACCACGAGTACAACGTAGAATTTCGTGATGTTTCGTTCCGATATCCAAATTCCGACACCTATGCTTTACGTCATGTGGATTTGAAATTCAATATTGGGGAAAAACTGGCGATCGTAGGCATGAATGGTTCAGGCAAGACTACGTTCATCAAGCTCCTTTGCCGACTATACGATCCTACGGAAGGTGAGATCCTGCTGAACGGAGTTAACATCAAAAAATATGACTATGACGAGTATATGTCTGTATTTTCGGTGGTTTTCCAGGATTTTCGTCTGTTTTCGTTCGGTCTTGGACAGAATGTTGCGGCAAGCTCGACTTTTGATGAGGCGCGCGTGGAAGAATGCTTGATAAAAGCGGGCTTTGGAGACCGCCTTGCCACGATGCCGGACGGGGTTAAAACGATCTTATACAAGGATTTTGACAAGAACGGTGTTGAGATCTCGGGCGGCGAGGCGCAAAAAATAGCTCTTGCTCGTGCGCTCTATAAGGATGCGCCGTTTATTATTCTTGATGAGCCTACAGCCGCGTTGGATCCGATCTCGGAATATGAGATCTATTCGAAATTCAACGACATCGCGGGAGAGAAAACAGCAATCTATATCAGCCACCGTCTGTCATCCTGTCGCTTTTGCGACAAAATTGCGGTATTCCATAACGGTCAAATTGTTCAGCGCGGTTCACACGATGAGCTTGTTGCTGATGAAAACGGCAAATACTACGAGCTTTGGACAGCTCAAGCACAATACTATACGAAATAAGAATACCGCCGAGAGTAACCATTTGGTTGTTCTCGGCGGTAATTTGATTTAGTAATAAATTATCTCGTTCAGCACGATTTCTTCGGCATCGTGTTTCGCGTTGTTCATTTTCTGCACCCAACGGAGCGGGTCTGTGGCTTTGAGTTCTTCGGTGATGCCGCGTTCTTTTACCAGGCGGGAGAGGGTGAGGTCGATCTGCCGCTTTGCCCCCTGCTCGGTTTCGTAGAGGTGCTGATTGAGTGTACACGCGGTGAGAAGCGTGGTATAGGTGCCGCGGCGGTGCTTTTTGAGATAGTCGAGGCGCATTCTGCCGTATTTGCCGATGGGGTGGTTGGTCTGTTCGGAGAGCACCAAATCGGGATACATAATGCCGTTTCTTTCTGTGTAAGTGATTTCCATAATTCATCCTCCGCAATTCAATATTTTTTACATAGCCATTCTACCATATTTGTCCTTAAAAGACGAATGTGCGGAATGGCTTTTTTTCTTTTTACCTTGTCGCAGTTTGTGACAAAGTTGGCGGACGAAAAATATTTTTTTGGCTTAGGACAAATTTCGCGTTTTCGTGTCGGATATAGAGTGAGGTGGAGAAGAAAAATCACTTGGCTCTTTTGACCAAGTGATTTTCATCGGGCGAAATTCGCCCCTTGATGTGGTCTGGTTGAAAATCAACCGCACCACTTTAGCAAAAGAAAGTGGCATGGGTCAAAATGACCCATACCACTCCGTGTGGACAAAATGTCCACACGGTTAAAGGATGCCCCACGCGATGAGCGGGGCGAACGTTACTCAAGTTGTTTCAATTTGTTTTCGATATCAACAAACCAATCTTTATTTCGGTATTCATTAAAACAATCCCAAGCCAATTCCTTTTTTAAAAGACGAACAACCTGTTTGTTATCTGACGGTGCATCATACACGTGCCATCCCATAACAAGTGGATAGTTCAAGTCGTGGTCTTTTACCGAGACGGATTTTTCGGCACATTGCAAAGCGCGTATCAGATGATGCTTTATTACTTCTTCATTTTTATTCAAAGTAATCTCATCCTCAGCAATGCTTCTATGTTCTACGCACATCCGCTTAAGATCTTCAAATCCCATATCATCATTCGGAAAAACGAGTTCATACATTTGTGTCACAGCTTTGCTTACCGCTTGAATATGCTCAGTACCGCCCGGAATGTTTTTACAGTCCGCCATTTTGGCACTCATATAAAACAAATTGTTGAGATACCAATAGTTTGCAAATCGAAATTCTGAAAGCATTTCGTCACCATCATTGGTTATTTGAACGAACAACATTTCTCTTGAGTGCATCAAAGGAAAAGCTTTGAAAGCCCATTTTTCCGCCATTTCGTGGTTGCCACAAGCGGCGTAGGTACGAGCGATCTGCCATATAGCTTGCCCTTTATAATATGAGCCGCCGTTGCCATTATAAATTTCTGTACCAAGTTCTACGATTTCTTTTTGATACTTTACTTTATCAATGTCAAAATAAATTGACATAAGCATTTCCTTGACTTCGATGTTATTAGGGAGCTTGTGATATGCCTCCTGCCAAATCGGTAAAGCTTTGGAAATGTCGCCGTTGCGATAGATTTCAGCTGCTCTTGCCTCATATTCTTCATAAAGCTTTTTCTCATCAATTTGCTCCGCGCCAAGAAGCTCATCAACGGTAATTCCGAAAAATCGTGCAAGTTCGGGCAAAAGCTCAATGTCGGGATATGTGCTTGAATTTTCCCATTTGCTAACCGCTTGAAACGAAACATTCAAGTGTTGTGCCAATTTTTCTTGTGATATATTTTTCTCTTTTCGAAGTCTTTTCAGTTTTTCTCCTAAGTTGATACCCATGTAAATATTCTCCTTTCAAGATTTATTGTAGCTACGCTTATATTATACATAATTTTGCTTTGAAAAACAATAACTTAATATTTGAATTTTGGTTGATGAGTTCAACTGATAGTAGAAAATCCTAATTCTCCGCTTTTCCGACGCTTGCGTCTGGGGCAAGCATAGCGTGTGGACGTCCACGCATCCATCAGGCAGAAGCCCGAACCCACTATACGCAGAGGAATGACTCGCAAAAGCCTTCCTGCG
>JAZSPB010000163.1:0-7154 GCA_045537235.1 Eubacteriales bacterium | reverse complement strand
CCTGTATTTTTTGATTGATTTTTCGGCGCCTGCGGGCGCGGGAGGTCGCTTTTTGAAAAAAGCTTCGCAAAAACTTTTCTATTGCGCCCTTATTGTAGTTTGAGCGAACATAGCGGTACCCTAAGGGGTGCAGTATGTTCGCTCAAGCTTTACCAAGGGCGCAGTAGAAAAGTTTTTTGCGGAGCTTTTTTTCAAAAAAGCGACCTCCCGCGCCCGCAGGCGCCGAAAAATCAATCAAAAAGGCCGCTCACGGCGACCTTCTTGACGGAGAATATCTTCAATTACTTCTTGAAGCACTCGCTGCAGTATACGGGGCGATCCTCGCGGGGCTGGAAGGGAACCTGGCAGTCCTTTCCGCAAGTAGCGCAAACTGCGTCATACATCTGACGCTCGCCTCTGTTACCACCGTTTGCCTTGCGGGCATCGCGGCAGGGCTTGCAACGAAGCGGCTCGTTGGTAAATCCCTTTTCAGCGTAGAATTCCTGCTCTCTGGCAGTGAAGGTGAACTCCTGTCCGCAATCCTTGCAGACCAAAATCTTGTCGTTGTACATGAAATAACCTCAATCCTTTTCGTGCGGTGTCCGGCACCACAACTATTATATTAATCATACACTAAAAAAGCCAATCTGTCAAGGCTTTTTTAATTATTTTTTAATCATTTTTTACGAAAATTCAAATTTTTTGGTGATTTTTTTGATTTTTTGCCATAAATTTCACAAAAATATGATGAATTTGTACGCATATCCGTGAGGGGAACAACCGTGTTTTCGGAGAAATGAGAAATGAGATATAATACGGAGTGTACGACAAACGATGTCTTTTTTCTGCTGTAAAAAGTCATTTGCGGATAGATCTTGCCGTGAAGTTACATCTTTTGATTCCTCATCAACATAAAAAATAAAACCAAAAACTCCACACAGACTCAAAGACCGTGCGGAGTTTTCGTTTTCTATTTTGTTATTCAAAAATGCGCTTAACCGCCAAGATATGCCTTCTTGACCTCCTCACTCTGCATCAGTTCGGCTCCGGTTCCCGAAAGCACGATCCTTCCGTTTTCCAAAACGTATGCGCGATCCGAGATGGCCAAAGACTTACCCGCATTCTGCTCTACCAAGAGTACCGTAGTACCTTCGCGGTGGAATTCTTTGATAATATCAAATACTTGGTCAACCAAAAGCGGCGACAGCCCCATAGACGGCTCATCAAGCACCAAGAGTCTGGGATGGCTCATAATGGCACGCCCCATGGCTAACATTTGCTGCTCTCCACCCGAAAGCGTACCCGCGATCTGGGCACGACGCTCTCCGAGACGGGGAAACTTTTCATAGATTCCTTCAATATCTCTCTTTATTTGGGCTTTATCCTTCTGAATATACGCTCCCATGAGAAGATTTTCATAAACGGTCAGTTCTTGGAAAACGCGTCGTCCTTCGGGAACTTGCGCCATTCCAAGGTGCACGATCTTGTGGCAAGGCATCTTGGTGATGTCATTTCCATCATAGATCACACTTCCGTGCTTGGAGGGAATCAGCCCCATAATGCTCTGCATGGTGGTGGTCTTACCTGCACCGTTGGCACCGATCAGCGTAACGATCTCCCCCTCATTAACATCAAAGCTGATGCCCTTGAGCGCTTGAATCACGCCGTAATATACCTCAAGATCTCTTACTTCAAGCAATGCCATAATTAGCCTCCTATATATGCCCGAATAACCTCGGGATCATTGAGTGCCGTTTTGGTATCACCCTGTGCCAGTACGGTACCAAAGTTCAAAACCGTCAACTCATCGCAAAGACCGGCCACGAATTTCATGTCGTGCTCAATAAGCAAAATGGTCATATCAAACTCATCGCGAATACGACGGATAATATCCATCAGCTCTGCCGTCTCGTTGGGATTCATTCCCGCTGCGGGCTCGTCAAGAAGCAGGAGCTTGGGATTCGTAGCAAGCGCACGCGCGATCTCCAGCTTTCTCTGCTTACCGTAGGGCAAATTACAAGACACATAGTTTCGTTCCGCTTCCAGCCCTACAATACGCAGAATTTCCTTGGCTTTTTCGCGCATTCTCTTTTCAGAGTCAAAGTGCTTCGGCAAACGCAACATACTGACAATCGGGTTGCACTTGTATTCGGGACGGCAATGAAGTCCCACAAGAACATTGCGGATGACGCTCATGTTGTTAAACAAACGGATGTTTTGGAAGGTTCTGGCGATTCCTTTGTGGTTGATCGTCTCTTGACTCTTTCCCGTCAAATCTTCGCCATCCAAGAAAAACTTTCCCGTCGTGGGATGATATACGCCCGTAAGCATATTGAATACCGTAGTCTTCCCTGCACCGTTGGGGCCAACCAAACCGTAAAGTTGTTTTTTCTTGATCTCGAGGTTAAGTCCCTGTACCGCTTTCAGTCCACCGAAGGAAATGCCGAGATCTTCTATTTTAAGTACAATATCCGACATTTATTTATCCTCCTTCTTGGATTTCTTATCGGGAGTATAGACCTTACTGTTCTGAAAGTCAACAGACAACAACTCATCCATTTTGATCTTGGTCTCCACACGGTTCCATTCAGCATCATCATCCGAAATATGTTCAGGCTTTTTGTGCGCCTTGGTAAATTTACGCAAAATTGCCTTCAAATTGAAGCGCTCGCGGAGAGGCTTGAGCGCAGGTGCGTTGCTGAACACTACCACAAGAATCAGAATGATGGCATAGATCAACAGCTTGAGCGCCGCCAAACCACCCGAAAGGTGATTCTGAAGCAGGAAGTTAACATAAGTGATCAGCGTAGCCGCCGCGATGGAACCGCTGATGCTTCCCATACCGCCGAGGACGACCATGACCAAAATTTCGATCGAATAGTTATAGCTAAAGGTATCCTGCGTGATCAGCGAAACCTGGTGTCCGTACATAACACCCGCAACACCTGCAAAGAATGCGGCGATGACAAAAACAAAAAGCTTATAGAAGGTAACATTGATTCCCATCGCGTGTGCCGCGATCTCGTTGTCACGAATCGCAGTAATTGCACGTCCGTGCTTACTCCGAATCAAATTTTGGACAAGAAACAACACCGCCAAAACAACGATAAAAGAAACAATATACAGTGTTTTCTGATCGTAGGAGATCTTATAAGTCTGCATACCCATGGCTCCACCGAACAGCTTTACATTTTTAAAAATATTGCGAACAATCTCGCCAAAGGCAAGCGTAACGATAGCAAGGTAGTCGCCCTTCAGCCGCAATGCGGGAAGACCGATAATGAAGCCAAAAACTGCCGCCACCGTGCCACCCAACAACATGGTAAAAATCATAATAAACAACGGAGAATCAATCACCTTAAAATAGTCGGAAAGGCTAGTGGTGATTTCACCAATAGGGTTGGGAATCAACCATGCGGCAATCTTCGCAAAAGGACCTTCGGCCAAAGGCTGGTGCATCATTTCAGTAATACCGATAGCAGCATAACAGCCGATATAGGCACCCACACACATAAATCCCGCGTGTCCCAGCGACAACTCGCCGAGAAAGCCGACCACGAGGTTCAGCGAAACCGCCAACACAACGCTGTACGCGATCCTGTGGAGCAGTCCCAAATCAGATCGACCGAGAAGACCCGCCGATCCGAGGAGGATAAAAATCACCAACGCGGCGGCAATTACAATATAATTGGTATAATGCTTGAGCTTAAAGCTGTTCTTTATATTTTTCAGATATCCCATATTATACCTTCTCTCTGCGCTTCTTGCCCAAAAGTCCGATGGGTCTGACAAGAAGAATTACGATAAGCAAGCTGAACTCAATGGCCGTGGTATAGTCACTGATCGCGGGAATACTCTTACAGATATTCTCCACAAGCCCCAACAAAATACCACCCAGCATAGCACCGGGAATAGATCCAATACCACCGATAACCGCAGCCGTAAACGCCTTAATACCGGGCATTGCACCGAGCGTGGGGTTGACCGAGGGAATAGACATCAAGTAAAAAAGACTTGCGAAGGCCGCCAAAGAGGAGCCGATGGCAAACGTGATCATAATAATACGGTTGACATTAACACCCATCAGTTGTGCAGCACCTCTGTCTTCAGAAACCGCCAACATAGCGCGTCCCGTACGAGTTTTCTTAACAAACAGCGTCAGTGCCACCATAAGGATTCCGCCGACAACCAGCGTCACGATCGTCCCCTTATTGATCTCAAAGTTGGCAATTTTTAATGTTCCCAATGACAAATGGCTAACCTGCTTTGATGCCGATCCGAAAATCAACTGCGCCAAGCCTTGAAGGAAATAGCTGACACCGATAGCCGTGATCAAAACAGCAAGAGGAGAGGCTCCGCGAAGCGGCTTGTACGCGATCTTTTCAACCAAAACGCCCACAATTGTACAAATCGCAATAGCTGCAACCAAGGACACGATGGGATTTCCCGCCATATTCAGTGTACAAAGAATGGCATAGGCACCCACCATAATAATATCACCATGTGCAAAATTCAACATTTTGGCAATGCCGTATACCATGGTATAGCCAAGCGCAATCAGTGCGTAGATCGCGCCGAGGCTCAAACCGTCAAACAGTATATTAATGTTCATATAACTCTCCTTTTGAGGATTTTGTGGTTTACACCGAAAAGAGATCGTGGGATTTCCCCGCAGACTGTTCTTGAAATCATCCTCAATCTCTTTGCGCTATAAACCAAAATTCGCCGATACGCCCGAAGAAAAAACCTCGAGCGTATCAGCAAAATTATAATAGTTTCAACAATTACTGAAGCTCAACGATTACAGGCTTCTTGGTTGCAGCACCGCTGGCATCCCAAGTCATGGAGCCGGTAGTACCGGTGTAGCTGAAGCTTTCAGCGGTGATTGCAGCAACAACCTTATCGCAAAGGTCGGATGCCGAGATGTTAACATCATTGATACCGGCAGCCTTCATTGCCTCGTAGATAACGTAAACAGCATCGTAACCGTCAGCAGCGAACTGGCTGGGATCCTTGCCGTAAGCCTCTCTGTACTTCTTAACGAAGTTAGCAGTCTTCTCATCGGTAGCGTTTACATCGAAGGGAGTGATGTACTTGATGTGGTTGGTAACCGACTCGTCGATCTGACCCTTGATACCGTCAAGACCGTCGCAACCGTAAAGAACGGCATCACAGCCCTTTGCGGCACAGGTCTTGGCAACCAAGCCTGCCTCGGTGTAGTAGAAGGGAAGGAAGATAACGTCGCAATCCTTCAAAGCCTCTACCTGTGCGGAGAAGTCCTTGTTGTTGTCCTTGTCAAACGTTCTGACCTCATAGGACTTACCAAGCTTTGCCATCTCAGCCTCAAATGCCTCATAGATACCGTAAGAGTAAGGATCGCTGGTATCATAGATAGCACCAACCTTCTCGAAATTAGCGGCAATATCTTGAGCGGCAAGAACACCCTGGTCGGGGTCACCGAAGCAAACGCGGAATGCGTTGGGTCTGTTTTCAATTACGTTAGCAGCAGATGCAGAGGGGGTAATGAAGAACAGATTATCCTTTACAGACTCTGCGGCAAATGCCTCGCAAGAACCGGAAGTAACACTACCGAGGGAGATCTGCATACCTGCATCCATCAGAGCATTGTATCCGGAGGTTGCGTCAGCAGAGGTTGCCTTATCATCCTTCATCTCGTAGCTGAACTTTACGCCATTGAGACCGCCTGCAGCATTGATCTCATCAATAGCGAGCTTAGCACCGTTGTTAACGGCGATACCGTAATCAGCCGCGTCGCCGGTCAAGGGGCCGGTTGCACCGATGAAATAGGTCTTTTCACCCTTATCACCGCTACATCCAACGAAGCAAAGGGCTGTGGCGAGCATTGCGGCTACCATAACAACCGCAAGAACTCTCTTGAATGTGTTTTTCATGATATTTCTCCTTTTTTGCCTTTTGGCATATTGATATAATAAAAGAGCGGATATAAAGCCGTCTAGTATTATCAAAAAAATGAGTATATAGTAAATGATATCATATATTGAAAAAACCGTCAATGGAAAAAACAGCACAAATTTAACATATCACGCATAATTATTCTGTTCATTTTTCACAAAGAATTAACATTTCACAGCATATTTTTCCCAAAAAACCCGTTTTCTTCCGCAAAAAAAGCTCGATTCGGGCGAAATGTTGGATTTTTTATTGACAAATGATGAACCTTCTGCTATAATGACTGTAGCTTCATTTTTATTTAATTTGGAGGTAAAAACAATGGGAGAGGCAGATAAGAAAGCTATGGAAAAAAAGATTCAAGAGGCTGAAAAGGCCAAGAAAAAGGAACAAAAGAAAAAGCTGAAAGAGGAAATGAAGAAGCAGAAGGTCAGCTTCTTTACCGATTTTAAAAAATTCATCACCAAGGGCAATGTCCTTGATATGGCTGTCGGTGTTGTTGTCGGTTCGGCATTCAGCAACATTGTCAACGGATTGGTCAAAATGATCATCAATCCTTGCATCGCGCTGATTCCCGGCGCTGAAAGCATGGATAACTGGAAGACGGTTCTCCAGCAGGCGGTTCTTGACGATGCCGGCAATGTGAAAACGGCAGAAGTTGCGATTCTTTGGGGTCAGTGGATCCAGACCATTATCAACTTCTTTATCATTGCATTCAGCATTTTCGTTGTGGTTCGTGTTATCAGAAGCGCTGAGAGAATGATGAACGCCAAGGAGTTGGCGAAGGCGGAGGCTGCTGCCAAGAAGAAAAAGGAAGAGGAAGATGCCAAGGCTGCTGCTGCCAAGGCTGCTGCGGATGCTAAGGCTGCGCAGGAGAAGGCTATTGCGGATGAGTTTTATGCTAATATCCGCGAGCAGTCTCAGTTGCTGCGGGAAATTAAGGAATCGCTTAAGAAGTAAGGTTGGTTTTTGGGGGGAATATTTCTTTATATAAAAAGCTGTTATCGACACCTTGGGGTGGGGTAATGGCTTTTTTCTTTTGGGAGAGATGAAAAAAGGGGGGCTGCGCTAACTGATGTTAGTGCTGCGCGACTGTTTCGTTACTTCTTTGCTTGCACAAAGAAAGGCAGCACTAACCCTAGTTAGTGCTATGTGTTTGTTTCGTTACTTCTTTGCTTGCCCAAAGAAGTAACCAAGAAAAGGCACGCAAGAGGGGAAGGCGCGTCCGCCGAGCGGCCGCTTGA
>JAZSPB010000151.1:0-22053 GCA_045537235.1 Eubacteriales bacterium | reverse complement strand
GACATGCGCAGATTTACGTCGCCAACGCCCTCAATGGTAAGACCGACCGCGTTTTCGCCCGGATCAAATACGCCGTCTTTTCCGGTGCAGTCGTCTTTGAATTTCAGCAGATAATTGCCGTTGTCAAGTGCAAATACGTCCTTGGTTTTTCCTGTGTAAACGAGTTTCATGGTGAGTTCTCCTTTTATTTAAAAATTGAATAAAATTACTTGTTCAGCTCTGCCGCGACAGCCGCGTCCTTCGCCAGCACCTTTTCGCGGTCGGACACGCGCTTCGCGTCAAGCTTCGCGGCAAGCTCTTCGTCGGAAAGAGCGAAGATCTCTGCACAAAGCAAAGCGGCATTGACACCTCCGTCGATCGCAACGGTTGCCACGGGGATACCGGAGGGCATCTGTACAGTCGATAATAAGGCATCAATGCCGTCAAGATTGGTAGATTTACAAGGGATACCGATCACGGGCAGCGTGGTCTGCGCCGCCACGGCACCTGCCAGATGCGCCGCCATGCCGGCCGCAGCAATGATCGCACCGAAGCCGTTTTCGCGGGCATTGCGCGCAAAATCAGCCGCCTCTGCGGGTGTTCTGTGTGCGGAATAGACGTGCACCTCGTAAGGGATATCCAAGGATACAAGGGTATCCACCGCTTTGCGAATGATCGGCAGATCGCTGTCACTGCCCATCAAAATTCCGACTTTGAGTTTAGACATGATAAAAATCCTCCATATAAAAATCAAAAAAGGCGCACTAACCCATTGAGATCAGCGTGCCCAGACGGTCGGCAGGAGAGCACTCATCGGGGCGCCTCCGACGGACATCTGTTCCCTTGTGGTACTCCACCTTCCGTCAGTCGCAGACATCCTATCAAATTCGATAATATTTTATCATATTTTGGCACCGCTGTCAATAGTCAAAACATACTTTTTGCCCTTCTCTCCCCTCTCCGCTCTCTACAAATTTCACAAAGGCAGTCCCCCACCGATCAAAGACCCAAAAATCATCGTCAAAGCAAATACCCCTGCCTGCATTGACCAAAAAATTCTTCTCGGTTGTCTCACGTCCCTCCAAACCGCGGCAAGCTCGCCCAACGGAAAAAGCACGATGACAAGACACGGAAACACGGTAATAAACCACACCTGATAAGCAACAATCGGAATAAGCGAAAAGACGAAAATAAAGAGATAGAAAGGACAAGAGCACATCATCGAATAAAGGATCAGCCGTCCTCGCGAGACGCGGTAAACCTCCTTGCGCCCGATCCTCGCACTATAGCCCTGTTGCATATCCATCAGCTTTTCCAATCCCAGAGCACCGGCCGCCATCACGCAACCGTAGAGCAAGAAAAACGCGCCCCATCCCCAAAAATCGGGCGAAAAAACGTATGCCGCGACCAAAACCGCCGCCAAACCGAAGACCGCGCAAAAGATCAACCAAAAAAGCCTCGACCACCGCATTTCGTCACCTCCCCTTTTTTCATTATTATAATATTATAATGCAAAGTGCCGAAAAAGTCAAGCGAAATCAGAACCGTCCACTCGTAGCACCACAAACAAAATAGCTATCCAAATGGGTGCCTTCCATAAAGCAGATTTAATAACCGAAATATAATTAATCTCATAGGGGCGTTCTGTGAACGCCCGCGGGCGAACGCAGTTCGCCCTACGTCAAAAAAGGACAGAAAATTTCACGTTCTCTGTCCTTTTTACACGCCTTGCTCTGCAAGGTATATTGTTATACCTTTTAGGTGTACTGCCGGGTGGCAATGAGCCTCCCTTGTGTAAATGAAGGTGGCTCGCGTAAGCGAGACGGAGGGATTGTAAAAAGCAAAATCCTACCAAAAAACAATCCCTCAGTCACCTCCGGTGACAGCTCCCTTTACACAAGGGAGCCTTTGGCTTGTGCGTCCAGAATGTCCATCCGCTTTCCCTGACAAGCACTGCTTTTGAGGCCACAAAAGCGAAGCCCCGCGCGAGGCGGGTGTAAAAATATGTGTAGTTAAAATCCGCAAAGCTTCACTTGTCTCTTTCAAAACTAATAAATTTCTTTCCATGGTACCTCAAAATTCCACAATCGCCTTTAACCATAGTTCCGAACTCGTCCAAATTTTCAATCGCAAGTTCAACCTGTGTCCCATCATCCAACTCAAACAAAATCACATTTACCATAAGCAATTGATTCGTTGGGTGAGGAAATGTTCCCTCCGCGAGAATCTTGGCTCTTTTAGATTGGATAAACGTTTCGTTTATATCCACAATATCAACGGGCTTATTTGTGTTCTTCGCTTTATAAAGTTTGAGCGGAATCATGACAAGAGCAACAATGATGATAAGAATTCCCATGATAAGCGGAAGCGACTTATCGTTCCAAAGATCATTAAAGGACATACTATAACCTCCTGAAAAAACATTGTAGATCTGTGGGAGAAACCATCGCAACCGACCTCCTTTTGAAAATTCTTTTTTATCCCCACAAAACAAAAAAGTGCGCCAACCGAAGTCAGCGCACTAAAAAACGCAAACTCCAATTGTCGCCAAACAAAAACAACGATATGGGTACAACTCCCCACGACGGTTGCGAAATTTGCGTTTTTACTAAATTCAACATCCGTCGCAAAACAGAAATGGACAAAAAGCCCTCTATAAAAACAGAGAGTTCACCCATAATATCGTTATTCGTTTTTGTTTGGCACTTGTATTATACCACACTTTTTCTTATATGTAAACCCCAATCGACAAATATTTGTATTTTAATTAAGTTCGTAGCAAAAAATTGGGGCTGAGTCAAGTTTGAGAATTTTTCAATTGCTCGTCATCTTATACAAAAATCACCCGCTATCATTCGCAGATAGCGGGTGATTTTTTGTTTACTTGCAACAAAGAGACGAGCAAAAATTTTAATTTGACTCAACCCCAACGGACAGCCCTTTATTGCTTCGGTCAACGCAAAAGATCGCTTCAAATACCGAAATAGTTAATAGAGTTATTGTAACAAATATCGCGAACGACCTTGCCAACGACTTCCATATCCTGCGTCATCTCACCCTTTTCCATCATACCGCCGAGATAGTTGCAAAGGATGCGGCGGAAGTAGTGGTGACGGGGATAGGACAGGAAGGAACGGCTGTCGGTCAGCATACCTACGAACACAGCAAGATGACCTGTCGCGGTCAGATCCTCCAAATGCTTCTCCATACCCACCTTGTTGTCAAGGAACCACCAAGCGGGACCGTACTGCATCTTGCCTGCGGCCTCATCGCTCTGGAAGCAACCGATGAGCGTCATGATCTCGGTGTTCATCTTGGGATTGAGGTTGAACACAATGGTGCGAGGAAGCAGACCCTCGTTGTTGAGCTTGTCAAAAAGTCTGGACATATTGCCGATGCTGTTCTCGTCGGAGATGCTGTCAAAGCCTGTGTCAAGACCCAGCTTGCGGAGCATGACCTCATTGTTGTTACGCATCGCGCCCACATGAAGCTCGGTGCGGATGTTGTACTTGGCATACAGCTTCATCAAGAAGTAGGTCAGATAACCCTTGAAGCACTCGGCGTCGGCCTTGGTGGGCTTGTTGCCGCCCATGGTATCGGTAAATACGGCATCTGCCTTGGCCTTGGAGGATATGGGATAGACCTTCTCCACCGCGATATCGCTGGCAACACAGCCAACGGCGATAAACGCATTCAGTCTCTTCTCAATGGCATTTTCCAGATCGTTCAAGTTAGCGATCTTGCCCGTCTGCTCTGCCAGCTTGCCGATAAAGCCGAGATAGCCCTCTGCCTCGATGTTCATGATCTTGTCGGCACGGAATGCGGGCAGAACCTTGAAATTATAGCCCTTGGCAGCGATCTTCTCAAAGGTGGAAAGCTCGTCAAACACCTCATTTGTGGTGAACAGACAGCTTACATTGGAGCCTTCGATCAAGCTCTGCGGCGTAACATTATTCTCTCGAATGTATGCGTTGCACTGATCCCAAATAGCCTCGGCATTCTTCTCGTTGATCTCCAGCTCACAGCCGAAGAACTCCTTCAGCTCAGCCTGCGACCAATGATAAAGAGGATTGCCGAACGCGGTACCGAGAACACGGCAGTAGGTCAAAAACTTATCCTTGTTGGACGCATTGCCCGTGATGTACTCCTCGTTGATGCCGTAGTTGCGCATCAGTCTCCACTTGTAGTGGTCACCCTTGAGCCAGATCTCGTAGATATCGGCAAAAGGCTCGTTAGCGAGGATCATAGCCTCGGGAAGATGGCAGTGGTAGTCAAAGATAGGCATATCCTTGGCATAATCGAAATACAGCTTTTCAGCCGTCTTGTTGGTCAACAGAAAATTATCTTTTATGTAACTCATTTGTCTTTCTCCTTTTTCAAAAATTATTTAGCCGCCTTAACTGCATCGGCAAGGTCGGACAGGTCGGTACCCCAAAGGGCGGTGTTGGCAAGAACCTGCTCAAGAGACTTGCCGCGAATGGCCGCAATGACCTCCTCGGCATCGTTGGGGGTGCCCGTCTGATAGAACTCGATAAGCTTGGCAAGACCGAGGATCAGGTGCTCGGGATTCTTGCCGAAGCGCTTGCGATACTCCAACAGTGAGGGCAGTACGCGAACCTTGAACTTACTGATCGAGTTAAGCGAGATGGCCGCCAAATAGTGCTTGATATAGGGGTTGGAGAAACGAACCAGCACGCTGTCGGCATACTCAAGAAGCTCATCCTTGGGCATATCCAGCGTGGGAATGATCTCCTCAAACAGACAAGCGCGGACGAATGCCTTCATAGTCTCGTCTTCCATGCACTCCTTGACCGTCTCAAGACCCGAAAGCAAAGCATAAGCCACCATGGAGGTGTGCGCACCGTTGAGGATACGAACCTTGCGGGTACGGTAACGCTCCAACTGGTCGGGCGTAACGATAACATTCAGTCCCGCCTTGGTAAACGGCAGATCCTTCTCCAGATCATAGTCGGTCTCAATGACCCACAAATGGAAGAACTCGGAGGTGTTGACCATGTTATCCTCATAAGGAAGACCTACGTCCTCACCCTTGGGATAACCGGTGTTGATGCGGTCAACGAGAATGTTGCAGAACACATTCTTCTCATTGATCCAAGCCTTGAAGCCGTCCCCCAATCCCCAAAGATCGGCATACTGAAGCACCGTTTTCTTGAGGTTATCGCCGTTGCGATCGATCAACTCGCAGGGGAGGAAAACAAAGCCGTCCAGTCCCTTTTCATAGCGGCGCTTGAGAAGGAGCGTCAGCTTTGCGGGGAAGCTTGCGGGGGGAACATCGTCCATGCGGTCGGTATCGCGGAATTCGATACCCGACTCGGTAGTATTGGAAATAACAAAACGCATCTCGGGGTTGTCGGCCAAAGCCAGATACTCCTCAAAATTCTCATAGGGCTTGACACAGCGAGAAATGATGTCCACAAGGGTGGTATCCACTCCCTCGGCACCGCGAATGATGTGAGTGTACATTCCGTCCTGTTCGGTCAGCATATCGCACATACCCTGCTGAATGGGCTGAACCACGACAACACTTCCGTTAAAATCACCGCTCTCGTTGAGCTTGTGAAGCATCCAATCGGCAAAGCCGCGCAGGAATCCGCCCTCTCCGAACTGGATCACCTTCTCGGGACGTACTGTTTTTGTCTTGTACTCATTGATCTTCATTTATTTATCCTCCTCAGCAAAATCATGGTATAATTTTTTGATGGCATGGTAAGCCGCCTTTGGCTTACGGTGCTCGTTAAGAATTCCCTTGTTATTAAAGCCGCGCGCGCGGTTGATGCCCGCTTCAAGACAGGTTCGCATATCGCAGAACTGCCATACATAGAAGCCGACCACCATGGGATCGTTGTGGAACAGGGTCAAGCAGTGCTTGAGCAATCTTTCCTGATATTCCTCCGTCCAGTGAACATCGTCGAAGGTGTGGCATCCATACAGAGCCGCCGCACCAAACTCACTGTAAATGACGGGCTTGTGCGCAAAGCCCTTTTCCTCGCGGAAGGCACGGAACTTCTCCATTGCCGATACCCAAGTATCAATGGACCCGCCGTACCAGCCGTAATACTCATTCAAGCAAATGACATCGCAAAACTCAAAGCTGATATCCTTGACTCCGCGGTTGGAGGCGTAAGTCACA
The DNA here is from genome assembly GCA_045537235.1 of Eubacteriales bacterium. Classification (GTDB taxonomy): domain Bacteria; phylum Bacillota; class Clostridia; order Oscillospirales; family CAG-272; genus RGIG8775. The sequence goes on along the minus strand of JAZSPB010000151.1, from coordinate 15,923 downwards.
ATACGGTTACCGCCGTTTTCCTTCAGGAACTTATAATAGATCTCGGACATAGCATAGCCCTCGGGCGTATCCGACTTGATCTCATTGTGCATACCCCAAATGATGATCGAGGGGTGGTTGTAGTAGTAGTGAACCATCTCGCGATGCATCTCAAGACCGCGCTCCACCACCACGGGATCGCCCAAAGCCTCTTGCGAGAAGCCGCAACCCCAAACGGGGATCTCACTCCAGAAGAGGATACCGCGCTCATCCAACATATCCACAAAGACACGGGAATTGGGATAGTGAGAGCCGCGAATGGTATTACATCCCATCTCTACAATGATATCCAGATCGCGCTTCATCAATTTTTCGGGGAAGGCAAAGCCCCAATCGGGGTGCTCCTCATGGCGATTGACGCCGCGAAGCTCCAGCGCCCGTCCGTTGAGCTTGATGGCTCCGTCCTCTACGCAAACATGGCGGAAGCCCACGCGGTCACGCAGATCGTCGGTATCGGTGGTGATGACCAGCGAATACAGATTGGGAGTCTCCATGTCCCAGATCGCAATATCGGTCTCGTCAAAGGCAGGGGTCTTGATCTCACGACTCTCGCCTGCTGCAAGCGTTTCCTCGCCGCTCCACACCACACGGTCACCGAGTGTCACGGTCACGGGAGCGGTTGCCGTCTCATTTCCCGCATTGTAAAGCTCCAAGGTCACCGCGCATTCCGCCGTATCGCGAGCCGCATTCAACTCATATTCCATACGATCGTACAGCACACAAATGCCCTCCAGCGTTTCCACTGTCACCTCGCGATTGATTCCGCCGTAGTGGTACCAGTCCACCCACTTCTGCGGGATCGACTGCGCATCGATCTTATTGTCGGCACGAACGGTCAGCACATGCTCTCCTTCTGCCACATTGCGGATAATGAAGGAAAATTCGCAAAATCCGCCGTAATGCGAGCCGAGGTATTCGCCGTCAAACCAAACATCTGCCTTGGTCATGACTGCCCCAAAGCAAAAACGCAGACAGCCGCCCTTGGTATAAAAGGTCTTTTCGTACCAAGCCGCACCTTCGTAGCCAAGCAGCCCCATTTCGTTATTCCACATCGAAGGAACGGTAACCGTATCCTTGGTAGGCAGTGCCTTCTGCCATCCGTTCTCCTCTCCGATCTTTTGGGGATCGGTCATAAAGCGCCACGCACCGCCGAGAGTGCGCACATCTCTTTTTCGGTGTTCCTCAAAATATCTTGCCATATTTTGCCTCCCATACATAATAATGCTATTACCATTATATATGTCCCCGAACGAGAAATCAATAGCAAATCGTACGGCACACAGCACAATCGTTCAACATTTCCGCAATTTGTTTCGCTTTTTGAAGTGGGATTTTGAAAATCATTCAATTTTTCTTCATGAAATTCAAACCGACGAAAGATAAGAAAGATCTCCGCACCAAGCTCCGCTCCATGCCAACGAAAAAGCGTAGCCATAAGCAATGGCTTACAGCTACGCTGATCTCGTATGTTTTAAAGGACTGTTTTTCCGTTATTCCACGGAATGAAGCACCCAAAGGGCTTCCGTGCCCTGCGCACCGGGCTCCCATACGTTCTGCCCGTGATAGACCGATCTCCAAAGCGTGCCCTTATGGCTGACCACTGCCCCCTCGGCATAATTGTCGGAAAGCCCGTCCCAGGGAGTCCAGCTCGGATACTCGGATGTTCCCTGCCCCTCGTCCGAACCGACGAGCACCGCGATCTTCGTCTCCAAGGCCGACACACGCGCAGCCAGCATTACCAGCATCTCCTCCTCGGACGGACGTTCGGAATCTACCGAGATCTTGGCGGCGGCAAGGCTCAAAAGCTCGTCCGTTTGTTTCTCGTCAAGGTCACCGAGAAGATACAGCTTCTTGATCTTTTTCTGCATTTGGGAAAGTCGATAGCCCCCTGCGGGGATCAGTGTTTTGAGTGTATTATACATAAATTAAACCTCCGTATTGTTTGAAATATATTGTGCAAGCATCTGCTTAAGCTCCAGAAAAGCACGGTTGACATCTCTGCTGTAAGTAACCGTACTGTCTCCCGTATCACAAGTGAAAATATTGGTGCCTTCCCTTGCGGCGATCTCATGCGCCTCATAGGAGAGCGTAGCGGGAGCTATCTCATAAACGACCGTGACGGGTGTACCGTTTTCATACTGCTCCCTCAAGTAGGTCTTGAGCTCATCCGTATTCTCATAAGACCAGAAGATACGAACCCCCAGCTTCTTGCTGTACTCCGCCACCCACAAGCCTTTCGAGCTGACATTCTTCGCGATCGGATAGTGAGAGCAGCAGACCGTCGACCCACTTAACGTCAGCGGTACCGCAAACCCCGGCATGACCACGTCATACCGTATATACGTTACTCCGTTTTCTTCATAAGAATTGCCATATTCAAAAAATTCCTCCTCGCCCGTCAGCGCAACGGCTACTTTGTCGACGGTAAGCACTCCCGTGTTCCAGTCGAAAGAGCCACCGAAAACCGTTTGACCGAATTCGGTCACAAAAGTCGTGACCTCTCCTTCCGCCCCGTTCTCCCACTGCAACATGGTCGAATCGCACCCGACGATGGGCAGTATGTTTTCGGGCGATGGGTTTCCTTTCGCCTGCGTAAAGAGGAGCTTCGAGACCACCGAGAGTCGCGTTCCCACGAAAGCAGCATCGTCCAAACTGACCGTGGCTCCCGTTCGGCTTTCGACAAGTGCATTGGCATAGGTGTCATTGGCATATTGCACGGTCACTTCGCCCGTATCGCCTTTGTCTCCCTTGTCGCCCTTCTCTCCCGTATCACCTTTGTCTCCCTTGTCGCCTTTGTCTCCCTTGTCGCCCTTTTCACCATTGAACTCCCCTTCATCGGCGCGAGCGAGAACCTCATTCGCTACACTCATCGCCTGCTCGGACACAGCCAAGATCTGCTCGGCAGCCGTGGCGGGGATCTCGGGTAAGGGCTGACCATCCCCGATACCGCTGGGCACAACCGTGAGGGTTTTCATCTCAGTGGTAATACGCGATATCACCTCTCCATCGCGGACAAGATCGCCGTGCAAATAGATCACCCACTGTCCCTCGGAAAGGTTGAGATGGTCGCTTTTTCGGATCTTATCATCGGTTAGCTTTACGTCGTAGACCGTCTCTCCTTTTCGGAAGTGCGCCCACTTAACAAAGCCGCCCCAGTCCGTCTCATTAAAATCAAAATTCATTTCCAGATACGCAATGGTATCTGCGGCGAGAACGGGAACCAAAAGCCTCAATTCCTGTCCTCGTACTTGTGCGTAGATCATAAAATTCCTCCTTTTTGTTGTTTGCGATTGACAATTTAGAAACAGCTATGCGCCGTTCGATCAGATTTTTTGGATTTCACCTCCCTTTTTCTAAAGAACAATGTAGGACAAACAGCTTACTCGCCTCCCATCACCCCCCCTTGTTGTTTTTGGTTTACATAATTTTAGCACATTTGTTCTATCTTGTCAAGAGGAAACAACAAAAATTTTTAAAATAATTTTTTCTTGACTTTCTGTTGTTTTTGTAGTACAATTGTTGTGTGAAGATTACAAATAAAAAAACAAGGAGGTTCCATGAAAACCGAAAAAGAAATCGGCTTGACCGTTCGTCAGCTTCGCGGAGAGATGTCTTTGAGAGACTTCGCCCAAAAATGTACCATCAGCCACACCACCATTGACAATATTGAGAAAGGTGTGGATTTTCGAACGGGAAAACCAACACAAGTCAAAATGTCGACCCTTCGCAAGATCGCGGTTGCCTGCGGTGTATCGGTAGGCTACATTGTCGGTGAGGAAAGTGCGTTCGATGAAAGGATGCCTTCCAACATCTTCCCCATTACCCGCCGCCGTTTTCCTCTGCTTGGCGAAATCGCTTGCGGTGAGCCCATTCTCGCCTCGGAAGATCACGAGACCTACATCGAAGCCTCCGCAGACATCAAGGCTGACTTTTGTCTTCGCGCCAAAGGTGACAGCATGATCGGTGCTCGAATTTTGGACGGCGATATTGTATTTATTCGAGAACAGCCCACGGTCAACAACGGTGAGATCGCCGCCGTCATCATTGACAATGAAGCTACGCTGAAACGGGTATATTACTATCCCGACAAGAACAAGCTTGTGCTCAATCCCGAAAACAATCGGTATGAGCCGTTGGTATATGTGGGGGATGAATTGAGTGATGTTAAGGTTTTGGGGAAGGCTGTCTGCTTTATGAGTGAGGTTAGATGAAGATGGGGGCGCCTGCGGGCGGAGAGGTCGCTTTTTTGAAAAAAAGCTCCGCAAAAAACTTTTTCTAATTGACTTTTTGAAGTTTGAGCGAACATACTGCTTCTCTTTTTTTGAGGGGATATGTTCGCTCAAATTTATGGGGAGAAGAAAGTGGAGGGCTGTTAAATGAGGCGGGAGTAAAAAATGATATTGTGCGCTGAGCGTTTGCGGGGGAATGTTCCTTCTTTGCCGGTCCAAAGAAGGAACCGAAGAAACGACCTTCTCGCACAGCCGATTGCCGCACAGCCCGATTTACGTTTTCACTGTCGTTCGTTTTTACGCAGATTTGTTAGAAGAGGGGTGCCATGCGTTGCTTGGGGCTATAGACATGAGGGAACAAACAAATTCTTTATGTCCATAGGCTCAAGCAATGCACGGCACCCCTTCCCTTCATCTATTTTCCACGAGCCACCTTCTTCATCTCAAAACAAATTTATCCATTCTGCACCTTTACAAACTCGCCAAAATCTGCTATACTAGAATAAGTATACCTATTGCCAAAGGCAATGAAAAATGCAAAGGGAGTAACGGTATGAAGGTCGTATTGCAAAACGTAACAAAAAAATTCCCCGCCCGTGGCAAAAAAACACGGGAGGAAGTAGTTGCCGTGGACAACTTCTCCTTTGAGATCCCCGACGGCAAGCTGATCGGACTTCTCGGCCCTTCGGGATGCGGAAAAAGCACCACGCTCAATCTCATCTGCGGTCTGCTGACCCCCACAGAGGGACGTATTCTCTTCGGTGAAGAGGACGTAACCGATCTGCCGCCCGAAAAACGCGGTGTGGGACTTGTATTTCAAAACTACGCACTCTATCCTCACTTGACCGTTCTGCAAAACATCATCTTTCCTTTGGAAAATTTGCGCGGTCGCGACAAATTAACACGGGAGGAAATGAAAGCGCGTGCCCTTGAGATCGCCAAGCTGGTGCAGATCGATTCCCTGATGGATCGCAAGCCGGGTGAGCTTTCGGGCGGACAGCAGCAGCGCGTTGCCATCGCCCGTGCGCTGGTCAAAATGCCTCGTGTCCTTCTTTTGGACGAGCCGCTTTCCAATCTGGATGCACGCCTTCGCCTGCAAACGCGCGAGGAGATCAAGCGCATCCAGCACGAGACCGGTATCACAACGGTATTTGTTACCCATGACCAAGACGAAGCTATGAGCATCTCGGACTTGATCGTGGTCATGAAGGACGGTGTTGTCCAGCAGATCGGCAAGCCGCAGGATGTTTATGATGCGCCCATCAATCTGTTCGTCGCCAAATTCCTCGGCACGCCCCCCATCAATGTATTCTCGGGCTCGGTCAAGAACGGGGCGCTTTACATTGGAGATGACCGTGTTCTCGACGTTTCGGACATCGCCGACGGCGAGGTCAATGTGGGCATTCGTCCCGAGGGCTTCGTGTTGGACGAAAACGGCTCCTTCCAATGTCGTCTCCGCGGCATCGAGGTCATGGGACGCGACATCAGTGTGCTCTCGGAAAACGATGCGGCCGCAGAACCCACCGTCCGTTCCATCATCAGCTCGGACAATCGGGTCGATGTAAGCGCAGGCACCGTTCGCTTTTCTCTTAAACCCAACAAAGTATTTATCTTCGACAAGAACACGGGCAAGCGTCTGAACGAGGTATAGACCATGGATAACAAAAATTACAAGGCTTGGCTGTATCTGCTTCCCGCCATACTGTTTTTAGGTGCCTTTATGGTCTACCCTCTCATCGACGTACTGATCTACTCCTTCGAGGAAGGCTACAATTCGGCATCGCAGACCTTTTTTGGTGTAGGCACCTACAATTATGACTATGTGCTCCGCGACCCCTACTTTTTGCAGGCGGTCAAGAACACCTTCATTTTGGTCATCATCACCGTCCCCGTATCCACCTTGCTTGCGCTTGTGATCTCGGTGGGTCTGTCCTCAATCAAGCCCTTGCGTGAGCTGTATCAGACCGTTTATTTCCTGCCCTATGTCACCAATACGCTGGCGGTGGGTCTGGTCTTCATGATCCTTTTTAAAAAGACCGAATATTCCGATGGCTTGGTCAACCTTTTGCTCAAGCTGTTCGGCGGCTCTTCGGTGGACTTCATCGACGGTCCGTACTGGGCAAAGATGCTGGTGCTCTGTCTCTACACCGTTTGGATCGTTCTTCCCTTTAAAATTTTGGTGCTGACCGGCGCCTTGGCCTCTGTCAATCGCGACTACTATAATGCCGCTCGCGTAGACGGCACCTCGCGCTTCCGCATCTTCACCAAGATCACTCTGCCCATGATTGCGCCTACCCTGTTCTATCTTATCATCACCGGCTTCATCGGTGCCTTCAAGGCCTACAGCGATGCGGTGGCACTCTTCGGAACCAACCTCAATGCCGCTGAGATGAACACCATCGTGGGCTATGTTTACGATATGCTGTACGGCGACAGTGGCGGATTCCCGTCCTATGCGTCGGCGGCAGCCATCATTCTGTTTGTCATCGTGCTGACCATCACCTGCATCAACCTGCTGATCCGTCGTCGGCACGTACAAAAATAAGGGGGTAGCTATGCAAAATCAAACCGATTACAGCAAAGTCAAAAAATCCTCCCGCACCCGTTCGGTCATAGGCAAAACCGCGGTCTATCTCGGGCTTTCCCTGTGGGCACTCATCGTGCTCTTCCCCTTCTACTGGATGATCCTCACCTCTGTCAAGAGTTACGGATCCTATAATGCCGAGTACATTCCCAAGTTCTTTACCCTTTCCCCCACGATCCAAAACTACATCGACGCCTTCACTGCCGTGCCGCTGGCCGATTACTTTCTGAATACGTTGATCTTCACGGTAGGCACCACAGCGCTGATGCTTATCGTCATTGTCCCCGCCGCATTCGCCTTTGCGCGTCTTCGGTTCCCGGGTAAGGATTTGGTCTTCACCGCCTTTTTGGCGCTGATGATGATCCCTACGGAGCTTGTCATCATCACTAACTTCACCACCATTACCGAGCTGGGTCTTCGCAATACCTTCTCGGGTCTGATCCTACCTTCGGTAGTATCGGTTTTCTACATTTATTTATTAAAGGAAAACTTCGAGCAGGTTCCCGATGAGCTGTACCTTGCAGCAAAGGTGGACGGCACGACCGATATGCGATATCTTCTCCGCGTTCTGATCCCTATCTGCCGCCCCACCCTTGTCACCATCACCATTCTCAAGGTCATTGAGTGCTGGAACTCCTATGTCTGGCCCCGACTCATCACCGACAACGAGGCTTACTTCTTGGTGTCAAACGGAATCCAAGAGATCCGAGAAAACGGATTCGGTCGCGAAAATATCCCTGCCATGATGGCAGCCGTAGTGGTCATTTCGGTGCCGCTGATCGTGCTGTTCCTGATCTTCCGCAAAAAGATCATGGCGGGCGTTGCCAGAGGAGGTACCAAGGGATGAAACACTGTTATACCAAGCTGTTGGCGTGCTTACTTGCCTGCCTCCTGTTGCTGCCCGTGCTTGCCGCTTGTCACGGATCAAAGGAAACCGTGGCCTTTGCCGTCCCCGAAGAATTTGACACCTCTCGCGACTATGAGATCACCTTTTGGGCAAAAAATGACACCAATGCAACTCAGGTTCAGATCTACCGTGATGCCATTGCCAACTTTGAAGCTCTATACCCCAATATCAAAGTCAATCTCCGATTGTACACCAACTATGGTGATATTTACAACGATGTTATCACCAATATCGCTACAAACACAACTCCCAATGTGTGCATTACCTATCCCGATCACATCGCCACTTATATGACGGGAGAAAACACAGTCGTTCCTTTGGACTCGTTGTTTGCCGATAAAAAATACGGTCTCGGTGGCAGTGAGATTCGGTTCGACGCCCCCACCAAAAACGAGATCATTCCCAAGTTTTTGGAAGAAGGGATAATCGGTGCCTATCAATACGCCCTCCCCTTCATGCGCTCCACCGAAGTCTGCTATATCAATAAAACCTATGTGGAAAAGCTGGGCTATACCTTGCCCGAAACACTAACATGGGACTTCATTTGGGAAGTCTCCGAGGCGGCAACGGTCAAGGACGGAAACGGAAATTATCAAGTCAACGGTCAGAAGGTGATGATCCCCTTCATATATAAATCGACCGACAACATGATGATCCAAGCACTTCGTCAACTCAATGCGGGATATTCCGACGAAAAGGGCGATATCCTTATATTTAACGATAAAACCAAGGAACTGTTGTACACTGTAGCCGAGCACGCAGAGACCGGGGCTTTCTCCACCTTTAAAATATCCAGCTACCCGGCCAACTTTCTCAATGCCGGTCAGTGTATCTTCGCGATAGACTCCACAGCAGGTGCCACTTGGATGGGCTCGGATGCCCCCAATATCGATATCAGCGAGGATGCTCTCGTAGATTTTGAGATTGAGGTCATGTCGATTCCTCAATACGATACCGAAAACCCCACCATGATCTCCCAAGGTCCTTCCATTTGCATTTTCAACAAGGAAGACCCACAAGAAGTTCTGGCATCGTGGCTGTTCACGCAGTATATGCTTACCAATGAGGTTCAAATCGCCTATTCCCAAACCGAGGGATATGTCCCCGTCACTTCCAAGGCACAAAACTCGACCGAGTATACCGACTATCTGTCCCGAGAGGGAGAAAACGATCAACTGTATTACAATGTTAAGCTTCAAGCAACAAAGCTGTTGCTGAACAATACCGAAAACACCTTTGTTACGCCCGTATTCAACGGTTCTGCATCCCTCCGCAGTGCGGCCGGTCAGCTCATTGAGAACGTCACAAAAGCGGTTCGCCGTCATCAAACAGTGGACGATGATTATATGGAAAAACTGTATTCCGATATTGCCGCATTGTACCGTTTGGATCAAATAAGCGAAAACGGAACGAAAAAAATGCGATTGGGTGAGCTCCCCTCTTCTTCGGCAATTCTGCTCTCCACCCTTGCCGTTACTTGGGTAGCCATGGGCGTCTATGTGGTCTATGGTATCGTTTGCAATAAAAAACGCAAAAAATAACGTCGAACTATTGACTTTTACGTTGTTTTTGTGTATAATATATCCATTAATTTCATTTTCAAAGGAAAAGGAGAAAAAACAATGAAAAGAATTCTTGCACTTTTGTTGGTTCTTTGCATGGCATTCTCTCTCGTAGCTTGCGGCGGCAACAATGAGACCGATACCAAGGCTGAATCCAACGACACCGAATCGGACACCAACGAGACTGAGGGCGAAACCGGCGGCGACGAGACCGTAACCGTTATGACCCATGCTGAGTACGAGGCAGCCGCTATGGACTCTGCCGTCGTAATCGAGGCCTATGTTCAGGCAGCTCAGGGCTGGTGGCAGGATTCGGAGACCGGAAAGGGTCAGATTACCGTATATCTTCAGGCTGAAGATGGCGCATACTTTGCTTACAACATGGCTTGCTCCGAGGAAAATGCAGCCAAGCTGACCAAGGGCACCAAGATCCGCGTATCCGGCTACAAGGGTGAGTTCTCCGGCGAGATCGAAATTCTCGATGCTACCTTCGAGATCCTTGAAGGCAACTGGGTAGCAGAGGCCATGGACGCAACCGCTCTTCTCGGCACTGACGACCTGATCAAGCACCAGAACAAGTTCGTTTCCTTTAAGGGCATGAAGGTCGAGGCATCCAAGGATGCCAACGGCAATGATGTTCCCTTCCTGTACAACTGGGATGGCTCCGGAAGCGAAGGCAATGATCTGTATTTCAATGTTTCCGTAAATGGTAAGACCTACAACTTTACTGTTGAATCTTATCTTTGCGGCAAGGACACTGATGTTTACAAGGCAGTTCAAGGACTTCAAATCGGCGACGTAATCGATATGGAAGGATTTTTGTACTGGTACAACGGTGTAAACCCCCACATCACCGCAGTTTCCAAGTAATTTAAACCATCAAGAATCCCATTTGGCGTACCTGTGATAAAGCAGGTACGCCTGTTTTTATTCCGGTGTTGACCTTTCTTTGCCTTTATGTCAAACGATTGCTGTAAATATTAAAGCATAAATTGAATCATATTGGCAAAATGCTTGGTTTAAAACTGCTGAAAAGATGTGTATAATCAGATTACAAAAGCGCTTTTGAATGATCAAAAAGGAGAATCGTTATGTCTATTGGAGCTACCATCAAAAAATTGCGCCGTGATAGAAATATCACACAAGAGCAGCTTGCCGAAATGTTGGGGATTTCTACAAATGCCGTCTCTCAATGGGAATGCGAGAAGACCGCGCCCGATATTTCTCATCTTCCCGTCCTCGCAAACATTTTCGAGGTCAGCGCGGACATTCTGCTTGAAATCGATATTTCAAAAAGCAAGAAACAGGATGAAATCAATGAATTTGTGGCCAAGTATTCCGAATTTTTCAGCCAAGGAAAAACCGAGGAACGGTTAAAGCTGTGCCGCGAAATGCAAAAGAAATATCCCAACGACGAAACCGTACGCTATAATTTAATGAGAGTTTTACAAAACGGTTATATTGATGAACATTTTGATGAGATCGTTATGCTTGGCGAACAGCTCTTGGAATCCTCCAACATGGAATATAAGCTTGGCGCTACTCGAGGTCTATGCTTTTCCTATTTGCACAAGGGCGATAGAGTCAAGGCAAAACAATATGCAGAGATGTTTCCGCCGAACGATGATCTTCTCAGACACGTTCTTAGAGGTGAAGAGCTTGTAAAACATTGTCAGGATTACTTTTGGAGTGTTTGCGGTCGGTTTTTTCAATACGCAGCGTATTTGGTCGACTGCGAAGAAGCCGGCTACACCCACGAAGAAAAGCATTCCATATTAAATATTGTGTACGATATCTTCCACACGGTCTTTTCCAATAAGGATTTTGGATATTGGAATGAACGTCTTTCAAAGGTCTGCTTCTTTATGGCACTTGAAAGCGGTAAATCCGGGCAATTCGAAAGGGCAATTGAAGAGCTTGAAAAGATGTTGATGCATCTTGAGAATTATAATAGTTTCACGGAAATTGCTCATTCGTCTTTGCTGGTAAATAAGATCAAAATAAATCAAAGTATTATTCACAAGAGCACCGAAGAAACGCCGGGACACGCTTCTTTAAGATACCTCAATAATAATGAAAAGGTATTTGCTTCGATAAAAGACGATTGCCGCTACACGAGCATCAAGACCCGTCTCGAAATGCTGTAATTCTTTGTCCTGCCCCGTGCAGTGCTTCTCTTTTTTTTCGAAAATGCCGTACTTGTCAACAAAACAGGCGGTCTTACGAAACGTGTAAAAAGGAGTACGGGCAAGAATACGTGTACTCCTTTTGCTTTTCGGTCGGCAAAACCTGCTTTGCGGAAGACGCTCATCGGACGGTTCTTTTTTGCCCCCGACCACATCCCCACGTCAACATAAAAATCTCCCACCATTTTTTCCATTGCTATTGACTTTCCGCAAAAAAGGTGATATAATATTCCTATATTAGAATCTTACGGAGGTTTCCATCATGAAGCATATCAAGACCATCGAGACTCGTAACCTTTGCGACAGCGCAAAGAACGGCGGATGCGGCGAGTGCCAGACTTCCTGCCAGTCGGCTTGCAAGACCAGCTGCGGTATTGCCAATCAGCAGTGCGAGAGCACCAAGGAAAGCAAGTAAAAAACAAGAAAATGCCGCCGCAAAAAGGTGGCATTTTTTAACGAAAAAACACCGAAAGGTAAGGATATTATGATACATCAATATAAACTGGGCAACTATAATATTGTGCTCGACGTATGCTCCGGCTCGGTTCATGCCGTGGACGAGGTGGCTTACGATATCATCGCCATGTTCGAACAAAACGACCGCGATACCGTCATCGCCGCCATGAAGCAGAAATATGCCGACCGCGAAGATATCACCGCCGCCGATATTGAAGAGTGCTACGATCAAGTGGGCGAGCTCAAGGACGCGGGCAAGCTGTTCGCCCCCGATACCTTCGAACCCATGGCAGGCAAGCTCAAGGAGAAAACAGCAGGCGTGGTCAAGGCGCTGTGCCTCCATATCGCCCACACCTGCAACCTCAACTGCTCCTACTGCTTTGCCAGCCAAGGCAAGTACCACGGTGAACGAGCCGTCATGAGTTTTGAGGTTGGCAAACGAGCCTTGGATTTCCTCATCGAAAACTCGGGAACCCGACGCAATCTGGAGGTCGACTTCTTCGGCGGAGAGCCTTTGATGAATTTTGACGTGGTCAAGCAACTTGTGGCTTATGCTCGCAGTGTGGAGAAAGCGCACGGCAAAAATTTCCGCTTCACCCTGACCACCAACGGTCTTCTCATCGATGACGATGTGATCGACTTCGCCAACCGCGAGTGCGCCAACGTAGTTTTGAGTTTGGACGGTCGCAAGGATATCCACGACCGCTACCGTGTCGACTACGCGGGCAACGGAAGCTGGGAACGGATCGTACCCAAGTTCAAAAAGCTGGTAGATGCGCGCGGCGGCAAAAACTATTATATGCGCGGCACCTTCACTCACGCCAATCCCGATTTTTTGGAGGATATTAAAGTCATGCTCGACCTCGGTTTCTCTGAATTGAGCATGGAGCCTGTTGTCTGTGCCCCCGGTGACCCCTCAGAGTTGACCGCCGACGATCTTCCTATCGTCATGGAACAGTATGAAAAACTGGCCGAGCTGATGCTGGAGCGCGACCGTGAAGGCAAGCCCTTTACCTTCTATCATTACATGATCGACCTGACTGGCGGTCCCTGCATCTACAAACGCATCTCGGGCTGTGGCTCGGGTACCGAATACATGGCCGTTACACCTTGGGGCGACCTTTACCCTTGCCACCAATTTGTAGGCGAAGAAGCCTTCAAACTGGGAGACATTTGGCAAGGCGTGACCAACAAGACCGCACAGTGCGAGTTTGCCGAGTGTAATGTCTATGCCCGTCCCGAATGTCGCGACTGCTGGGCAAGACTCTACTGCTCCGGCGGATGTGCCGCCAACGGCTACCACGCTACCGGCTCCGTTAAGGGTATCTACAAGACAGGCTGTGACCTGTTCCGCAAGCGTATGGAATGCGCCATCATGGTGGCCATCGCCCGCGCCTTAGGAGAGGAATGATGAATACCCCCATCTGCGATTTCGTGTGCCGCTACATAGAAAGCGCCCCCCTTCGCCTTCATATGCCGGGACACAAGGGCAAATCCCTTCTCGGTTTTGAAGCCTATGACATCACCGAGATCCAAGGCGCCGACAGCTTATTTGAAGCCAACGGAATCATTCGGGAAAGCGAGCAAAACGCAAGCACCCTTTTCGGCGCTCATACCTTTTACTCTACCGAAGGCTCGTCGCTCTGCATCCGCGCCATGCTGTATTTGGCAGCGCTCCATACCCGTGCCGAGGGAAAACGTCCCCACATTCTCGCAGGACGCAATGCACACAAGACCTTTCTGTCGGCTGTGGCTTTGTTGGATCTCGACTTGACGTGGCTGTACCCCGACGCGTCACAAAGTTATCTTTCCTGTCCCGTAACAGCTATACAGTTGGAGTACGCCCTTCGCCAAGACCCCTCGCTGACGGCAGTATATCTCACCAGCCCCGATTATCTGGGAAACACCGTGGATATCGCCGCTCTTGCCGAGGTTTGTTGCCGCTATGATGTCCTTCTTCTTGTGGACAATGCTCACGGCGCATATCTGAAGTTCTTGCCCGAATCCCGTCATCCCATAGATCTTGGCGCCCATCTCTGCTGCGACTCGGCACACAAAACATTGCCCACCTTAACGGGTGGTGCCTATCTTCACATATCCAAAAGCGCCCCCGTAATGTTGCAAAGTCATGCCAAAACGGCACTTTCGATTTTCGCATCCACCAGTCCGTCATATCTGATCCTTCAATCCTTAGATATGACCAACCGCTATCTTGCCGAGGACTATCCAACACGGCTCAAAAGCTTTCTCCCCCAAGCAATCGCCCTTCGGCACCGTCTTGAAAAACACGGTTACACCACGCAAGGCGACGAGCTGCTCAAGTTGACCCTTGCTCCCAAATCTTACGGTTACACGGGCATCGAATTGGCACAGCTTTTGCGCAAACAGAATATGGAATGTGAATTTTCCGATCCCGACTACATAGTGATAATGCTGACTCCCGAGCTCACCGCGAACCGCTTGGATCAATTGCAAGCCGCATTGCTGTCTCTTCCCCGTCGGTCAGCGATCACACAAGCTCCGCCCCCCCTTCATCGCCCCGAGCGATGCCTTTCGGTGCGCGAAGCCACACTCAGCCCCCACGTGACCCTCCCTGTTGAGAAATGTCACGACCGCATCCTTGCCGCCACTACGGTCGGTTGCCCCCCCGCCGTTCCCATCATCGTCTGTGGCGAACGGATCGACAAGGAGACTCTCCGCCGTTTCGCTTACTACGGCATCGATACCTGCACAGTGGTTGCGCCTGTGGGCGCGGGGAGGTCGCTTTTTTGAAAAAAAGCTCCGCAAAAAACTTTTCTATTGCGCCCTTATTTTAGTTTGTGCGAACATACTGCACCCCATGGGGTACCGCTATGTTCGCTCAAGCTACAATAAGGGCGCAATAGAAAAGTTTTTGCGGAGCTTTTTTCAAAAAGCGACCTCCCCGCTCCCGCAGGCGCCGCTCTCCCCGGCGGGTCAGCCGAAGGCCTCTTCGAAGAATTCGAGAAATTTGAATTTGAGTTTATAGGTTACGTCGTCGGTTTCGGTGATGACGCGATATTGTTCGGGGGTGAATCCTACGGCAATGAAGGCGTCCTCGGCTTGGTTTTTGGTAGCGGTAGCGGCGGACATACAGATGGGGGGGAACAGGACACACCACCAGTTTTGACCCGCCGCTTCACCGATGCATATGCGGAGGGACAGGTAGGTACCGGATGGGAAGCAGAGACTTTCATATTGCTTTTCGGGGTACCGTTCCTCGCTGATCTCTACGGTTACCGCATCCTCGCAGCCGAGGGAGAGCAAGGTCTGTTTAGCCGTAGTCTCGATGTCCTCGGAAAGTGACTTCACGACGGCGATCGCCTCCTCGCGCGTTTGGCATTCGGAAAGTATGGGGGCGCACAGATCGAGCACGGCATCGCGCACCGAGAGCTTGAGGCTTTGATCCTCCTCGCTGTCCGAATTGGCAATGACGTGCAAGCGAATGACATTTTCATAGATGCCATCCTCGCCGTAGATGGGCAAGACAGACAGTGCCAAAAAGCAGATCAGCACTGTCACGGTAAGTATACGCAAAATTTTCATGGGATCCTCCTTTTCAATTGTCATATCCCTACTTTTGCCCGATATGCGCGTTTTTATTCACCGTCTGCGGGCGGAGGAGGTCGCTTTTTTGAAAGAAAAGCACACTTCCTTCGAAAGTGCGCAAAAAGCTTTTGATCCGCGCTTTTTTGAGGTTTGTGCGAACATGGTGCGTTCCATTATACTCACGCAAATGTCAAAAAAGCGCGGATCAAGGCGATCAGTAGATTATTTGAAATTTTTAACATAAAAAACAACTCCCCGCCACAACCTTATGCTGCGGCGGGGAAATATTTTTTACTCGTATTCAATCACAAATTCAAGTGTTCCGGTGGAAACTTCCTTTCCCTCCTCATCTCGGTAATGACATTTTGCTTCCATCGAATAGTAAACCTTTCC
>JAZSPB010000027.1:0-3012 GCA_045537235.1 Eubacteriales bacterium | reverse complement strand
AGGTAACTGTTCGCTCCAGGGCTTCTTGTATCGGTCAATAGCCCAATCATCACGATTGTATCTGCGCCACAGAATCGTCTTTCCATCTTTGTCCAAGAACTGCTCGGAAACAACACCACAGTTATAGGTTTCAATATCCATTACGCAAACAGTGTCATAACTTTTACCTCCGATGATAACGGTATATCTGCCAACAATGTCAAGGAGGAAATCTTTGTTTGCGCTCGTAACAGAGTTTTCAACTCTCTGAATATCACCTTTAACGGAAAGGTTCGTTTCCGCAATTATCTTCTCCAAATCCCCAGTTCAGCATAAATTCATCGCCGTCAAGGAACGTGATGTAATTGCGAACGTCTCCATCATTTCGGAGTGTTGCAAGGTAACGACAATGTGTATCTGTCAGCTGTGCTACAAAAGTGCGATTGATTACCTCATTCTTATCTGAGTAGGAAGCTTCTCTTGCGGTAAGCTCCACGCCCTCAATGCCGTGAACTTTGGCTTTGCCTGTAACTTGCATATCATAAACATGGCTGCATTTGCGGGAAGGAATATCATACATACCCCAAGACAGCTTTTCGCCAAGCTTAGGAACCAGAAACCATCCCATCAGTTCTTCCCATTTTACAGAGAAGGGTGCTTCAGTACTTGCTTCAATTCTGTATTCGGGAATAAATTCGGGCAACTTTTTCATAGTGCTTTCTCCTTTCGATACTTCGGTGTTATATGGATATTTAGTTTTGAAATTTTGTTTTGCCGTATGAAGTCTGCTTTTTACGGTTCCAACAGGAATGTTCAGTTGTTTGGCAATTTCGGCTTGCGGAAGCTCTTTCCAAAAATAAAGATACAAAATTTGCTTGTCTTTATCACCAAGTAAATTCAAAGTTTCTCTTACTGTGGCAACTATGGAAACACCGCGTCTGCCGTCTGACAATTCGCTTTCTGTTATTTCGTCAATCGGGATTTCATACTGCGTTGCTTTCTTACGAAAGTAGTCATTACATTTATTTCTTGCAATGCTGATAATCCATGCCTTAAAAGCGTCCTTGTTTTTTAATTGGGGGAACTTTTGACATGCGGCAAGGAAAACCTCTTGCAAAACATCGTCTGCATCCGCTTTTGAGTTCAAACGAAATCTCACAAAACGTTCCACAAACACTCGTTCTGTTTCCAACAATTTTTCAAATTCATCCATATCCTCACCTCCTTTGGTCTATGAGTGATTAAAACCGGTTTCACTTATATAGACGGGTATTGGTATCGAAAGGTTCATTTTGCTGTCAAAAAAAGTGGCACTCGACATTATTTCGAGTGCCGCAATTCACTGTTTTATAACGATCCACCGATGTGCGAGTTTTTTCTATTTCCATTTCCCTAATTCTTCCCTTTGTTTCTGCTCATTAAGCTCCGCTTTTTCTGCATCTGCTCTTCTACGCAACTCACCTTAATAAAAGAAACAAAAGGAAATCCGTCCTGCACCAAGACCGATTAAATATATCGGAATCGAACATCCCTTATCTCTATTATATCACTTGACGCAAGGTCAATGTCAAGGGAAATCCGAAGAAATTCAGCAAAAATGTTAAAAAGATATTCTGTTCTTTGACTAAAAAATCACTTTTCGAGCCATAAAAACCGCGACTTTCTGCGAAAGGTTCTTATTTAAGAACGAACCTTTGCCAACATCTCGCCGGCCGCGGTTCCTATCATGTCCATTGCCTCATTATTATAGTGACCGCTGGCTTGGGGGTTAATATATTCGGACTTCATGCTGAGTTCGGTACAAATACGGGTGAGCATGACAAAATCGGAATCAACCTCGGGTGCCTTCTCCTGCGCACGCATAATCGCCTCGTCACAAGCTTTTTTGATCTCGTAAGTGTCGATGTTGGTATGCCACTGAGATGTACAAAAGAAATAGCCAACTTTGATAATGCCGAATTTTTCAACTCCGAAATCAGATTTCAGCATTTCCTTGTATCGGATCAGGTTGTCCAAATACTCTTTTTCGGGGGTTCTTAAGATCGCATCCGCTTCGCCTTGGAGCCAAACATAATAAATATGATCTACCGCCCCACGGGACTTTGCCTTCTCGATACCCGCGCGGATCTTTTTAGCCGCATTATGATATCGGTAGGTTCCTCGGTGCCACTCCACCAACGTAGTATCCCCACGGCAAGCATGGATCGCAATCACTTCCCTGCCCGTGACATTTACATATGCACGACAAAACGACGGCACAAGCGAGCCGCTCTCCTTCGATGAACGAAGGTAATCTCTCGCCCCACCGATATCCTCCCCCAAAGGAAGCTGAAGCGGAATCAACGCATCACCCTCCAATCGGTATTCAAACGCCCCTTCAACAGGGTCATTCATCGACGGCATTTCTCCCGTTTGTCCCTGCATATTGCTTTGCCCACCAAAAATAATAATATCCATAGCATTATCCTTTTCATTATAGTTGTTTTTAAGTGGGATGCCTGCGGGCGGGGGAGGTCGCTTTTTTGGAAAAAAGCTCCGCAAAAAACTTTTCTATTGTGCCCTCTTGCAGTTGGTGCAACCATAGCAATCCCCCAGAGGGGGCAGTATGTTCGCTCAAATTTCGCAAGGGCACAATAGAAAAGTTTTTGCGGAGCTTTTTCCAAAAAGCGACCTCCTGCGCCCGCAGGCGCCCCGCTTAAAATCAACGGTGGAGCCAAAATGACCCCACCGTAAAATTTTGAATTACAGACCGCGCTTCACATAGTGAGTGTGAAGAATCTCGTGTGCCTTGTGGCTGTTGGGCTCACCGAAGTACTCGTCATAGAGCTTCTTAACGGCAGAGTTCTCATGAGACTTTCTAAGGTCAGCCTTAGCGTCATCATTGTAAAGAACCGCAGCACGAACAGCACGAAGGTCAATGGTCTCACGAACCGCTGCGGGCTGGTGAGGCTGTCCACCGCCGTTTACACAACCGCCGGGACATCCCATAACCTCGATGAACTGTACATCGACCTTGCCGGCCTTAACATCATC
>JAZSPB010000025.1:0-62180 GCA_045537235.1 Eubacteriales bacterium | reverse complement strand
TATAAAATTTGAGCGAACATACAGCACCCCATGGGGTACCGCTATGTTCGCTCAAACTATAAAATGGGCGCATTAGAAAAGTTTTTGCGGAGCTTTTTTCAAAAAGCGACCTCCCGCGCCCGCAGGCGCTTTGTTATTGCTTTTTCTTAGAAATCCTATATTGATTGGGAGTGATGCCGAAGGTCGTTCGGAAGCTTCGGATGAAGTGAAAATTGCTTCGGAAGCCCGAACTCTCGGCAATTTCCGAGATGTTGAGGTTGGAGTGGGACAGAAGGGATTTCGAGTGACGCAGGCGGATAGCCGACAAGTCGTGTTTGGGGGCAATTCCGAATGCGGATTTGTATAGGGTGTGGAAGTAGGAGGGGCTGAGATTTATCTCGGAGGCCATTTTTTCCACCGTCCAATCCTCATCAAAGGTCGCATGGAGCTTTTCGCGAACGTCGCACAGCGCACGGTAGAGTTCGGGATCTGCTACGGAGGTGGAGGGAAGGGTGGAGAAACGGGCGATTTTGGCTATGAGTTCTTCGCCCATAAGGGCGCAAAGTCGGTCGGCGTAAGGGTATTTCAGATTTCGCTCGGCTTCAATGGCGGTAATCAATTCGGTGACAAACTCATGCCCTGTGGGATAATAGAGCTTTTCAAATTCCAATCCGTAGCGGTTGAGTAAATCCTCTACATCTCCCGTGGCATGAAACCAGTCGTGGAGGAGGTCGCGGTCGGGATTGGCGAGAATGTAGTCGGCATGGCAAGGAAAGAAGATGCAGGCTCCTGCTTGGATCGCAACCTTCTTCCCCCGAATAATGGCGGAGGAAGGGGTGAGAAAATGGACAAAGATATATTCCTCTCCCGTGTCGGGACGGTGAAGGAAAAACCCCTTTTTCTCGGGGTAACGAGCGTGTATTTTTTGAAATTCCACGGTTAATTCTCCTTTTGATCTAAACGGTCGGCAATCTCCTTCATGATAAGGATCGGAGCGGTTGCCCACGGATGGAAAAGGCTGGTATTCCACTTTTGCTCTTTCGACCAAGCCTCAAAGGTCGTTGTTGCTCCCTCGGACAGCATGAGTAACCATGCGCCTTTGTCGGTCATGAGGTCGACGGCGGCATCATATTCGCCTGCACGGACGAGAGATTCTAAAAGAAAGTAGGCCATATAAACACCGGTTACAAGACCGCGTTTTTTGATCGTCTTGATGATGGACTCGCGCGTGCCGTCGGGCGCGTATCGGTCAAGCCCAACAAAAAGGGGAAGAACCTCCGAATGGATGGCGGAGTGATCTGAGTTTTCCGTGTCGGTGAAACGCGACAAATGGGGGCGGTAAAAGACTTCGACAAAGCATTTGGCGATGCGCTCGGTGTCAAAACGGCGCTTCAGACCCAGAAGCTCATAAATGCAATTCAGATCGGAAAGCATTCCGTAGTAGAAAGCGTTGATGACATTATGGCACCCCGCAGGTGTCGGGCGGTCACAACTGAAGGCATAGTCATCACGCAGATTTTTCGGCCAATCCACCAAATTCCATGAATCTACCGATTCCAAAAGCCCGTCTCCGCGATCAAAACGGGAAAAATGTTCGGCGGCGCGAGTAGCATACGGCTCCAGCTCCCGAATGGTTTCAAGATCACCTGTCAGCTTGTAATAGGCTAAAAGTTGCATGGGATATTGCATGGAATAGTCGGCGATCTCCTGCATGAAGGAGGCGGGGGCAACGGTCATCATACCGGCGCAGATAAAAGAGGAACGGGCATATTCCTGCAACGCTTTTTTCATCATGGCACCGTCGCCCGTAAGAAGGGTATGGACGGGAGCCATAATGCTGACATCGCCGCTATACTGACCTTTTTCGCGAGTGGGGCAGTCCATATAGATTTCCTGAACACCGTACCGAATGGTGTTCGAGCAAAGCTGCCAGATGCGTTCGAGGTCATGGCGTTTGTGGGCGTAGCGGTCTTGGGTCAGAGGAAATGTGACAGCCTCTTGGAAGGGGTAGTGGCGGACGGTGGCTGAAATGTTGCTATCCATGATGCGGCAATCCTTCGGAAGGAGGATGTCTACATAACGGAATCCCTTGTAGTCAAAGGGGTCAAGGGTGTCAAGACCGCCGGAAAGGATCCATTCTTCTTCGTATTTGCAATTGCAGCGAAGCTCGTATCGTACCGTTCCGTCTTCATTCAATTCTTCGCCGGCGCGGAGAATGACCGTGTCACCGCAGTTGCCTTGGGCTTGCAGATTGAGTGTTCCCACGATCTCACGTCCGAAATCTACAGATATAACATTCCCGTGTCGACAGATGCTTGCGGGGGTGAGGGAATAGATGTCGAGTTGTTTTGTGGGCTGTTCTATAAAAATGTGGTCGGCTGTGTTGTGGGGAAGGGCATATTCCCATGCGGAGTCGTCAAAATCGGGGGCGGCAAAATTTGTTTCGGGCGCACGGCTGTCATATCGTTCCGCCCATGCCGTCCGATAGCCGATGTGATGCATGATCGAATAGGCGGTGTGGGGAGCGGTTTTCCATGTGGCATCGGTGACAAGAATGCGCTCACCGTTTTGCAGAAGCTCGGTAGCCAACATATGGCGCATATCGCCCGACACCCAAGCGCGATTGATCAGCCCTTGGTAATAGGTATGCACGGCGATAGTATTTTCGCCTTGGTGCAAGAAACCGTCGAGGGAAATTTCATTATAATAATAGGCAAAGGGATACCCCGGTGCGGGACCTTGGGTGACGAATTGCCCGTTAATGTATAATTTATAATAGTCATCCGCCGAAATTCGGAGTGTGCACCGACTTGTTTCTGCGAGGATGAATTTTTTTCGGAACAGGATGTGGGCGTTGGCGTGATCGGTGGATTCGAGTGAGTTTGTGCCTTGATTTTCGCGATGAAAGACCGAAAGCGGTGCGCGGTCAGCAAACCGACGGTCAGTAATGCAAAGGTCGCGGGTTAACATGGGGAACCTCCTTTAGGGTAGCAAAAAACCGCCATCGGAAACAACGGCGGTTTAGTTGTCTTTTTTAGCCCATTGCGTTGAGCTTCTTGGTGAACTGGCTCTTCTTACGAGCGGCTGCGTTCTTGTGGATGATTCCGCGGTTCGCTGCCTGGTCGATCTTCTTGGTAGCTGCCTTGTAGGTAGCCTTTGCAGCCTCGAGATCGCCTGCTGCGAGAGCAGCCTCATACTTCTTCACGTCAGTCTTGAGCTGGCTGCGGAAGATCTTGTTCTGAAGGGTCTTGGTCTCGATAACCTTAACGCGCTTCTTGGCACTCTTGATGTTCGGCATTTTTTTCACTCCCTTTTCAAAATTAATCAGGTTAAGCAACGACACCTGAGAGGGTGTGCCGCCGCGTTTATCCATACGACGTATATCATACCATAGTTGCGGACAAATTGCAAGAGCTTTTTGAAAAAAAGTTTGAAAATTTTAAATATTTTTTTGTTTTTGCCAAAAAGTTGAAAAAATCTTTGAAAAAAACGGAAAAAGTGCTTGACAAATGACAAAAAGCGTGATAAAATATTAAACTGCATTATAATTGCTATCTCTATCCGACAAGAGATGCAAAAGATTATATCGCACGGGTTTTCTACTTATTATTACCAAAGGTAGCCTTGGGGTTCGTCACCGGCCGTGACGGATTACTACTTTGAATGGAGTGATTGTATTAATGGTCAATGTTAAAGAGCAAAAGCTCGGCAAGAATGTGAGAATGAGCTTCTCCAAGACAAGAAACACACTCGAGCTTCCCAATTTGGTGGAGGTCCAGACAAAGTCCTTCAAATGGTTCTTGGAAAAGGGCCTTGCAGAGGTACTTCACGATGTCTCGCCCATCACCGATTACTCGGGCAATCTGTCGATCGAGTTCCTTTCTTTCTCGCTGGATTCCAAGCCCAAATACTCTGTTGAGGAATGCAAGGAGAGAGACGCTAACTACGCCGCACCTCTAAAGGTCAATGTCAGACTCACCAACAAGCAGACCGGTGAGGTCAAGCAGACAGACATTTTTATGGGTGAGCTGCCGATCATGACGGAGACAGGTACCTTCGTGATCAACGGTGCCGAGCGTGTCATCGTATCTCAGATCGTTCGTTCCCCCGGTATGTATTATGCATCCGAGTTCGACAAATCCGGTAAAAAGACCTACTCTTCTACGGTCATTCCGTACCGTGGCGCATGGCTCGAATATGAGACCGATGTCAACGGCGTGGTCTATGTTCGTATCGATAAGAACCGCAAGGTGCCTGTAACGATGCTGATCCGCGCACTGGGTGTTGAGCCCGTGGAGTCGGAAGGTAAGGGAAAAAGCATTGATTACAAGTCCCACATCGAGACCAAGGAAGATGTGTATGCGATCTTCGGTGAAGAGGAAAAGCTCGTTGCCACCTTTGAAAAGGATGAGTGCGAAGAGCTGGCCGCTCGCAGTAAGACCGAGAACGGTATTGAGGCACTTAAGGAGATTTATAAGAAGCTTCGTCCCGGCGAGCCTCCTCTTGTGGAGTCTGCTCATACCCTGCTCAGCAATTATTTCTTCGATCCCAGACGCTATGATATCGCGCCTGTCGGTCGCTATAAATTTGATAAAAAGGTAGCCCTTTCCGACCGTATCGCCAATCGCAGACTGGCGGCTACTGTTGTCAGCCCCATCACGGGAGAGGTCCTTTTCGAGGAAGGAGCGGTCATCTCTCGTGAGGATGCGTTGACGATCGAGCGTGCGGCTGTCAACGATGTTTTGGTACGTCTTGACAATGATCAGGTGGTCAAGGTGTTCTCTAACAACACCGTGGAGCCCGAGTATATTCTCGGCTTCGATCTGAAGGATTGCGGCGTTACCGAAAAGGTTCGCACCCCCGTTCTCCTTTCTATTATGGAAGAATGCGGCGGCAATGTAGATGCTATCAAGGAGGCAGTCAAGGCGCGTATTGCCGAGCTTTGCCCCAAGCATATCACCAAGGATGACATCTTTGCTTCGATCAACTATTTGTTGAACCTTACCCACGATATCGGAAATGTGGACGATATCGACCATCTTGGAAACCGTAGGATCCGCTCTGTCGGAGAGCAGCTCCAGAACCAGCTTCGCATCGGTTTCTCGAGAATGGACAAGATCATCAAAGAGAGAATGACCACCCAGGATAACGAAAAGCTGACTCCCCAGGCGCTGATCAATATTCGCCCTGTCGTTACGGTGATTCGTGAGTTTTTCGGTTCTTCTCAGCTTTCTCAGTTTATGGATCAGAACAATCCTTTGGCTGAGTTGACACACAAGAGACGTCTTTCGGCTCTGGGTCCCGGCGGTCTTTCCCGTGACCGTGCTTCCTTCGATGTCCGTGACGTTCACTATACACACTACGGAAGAATGTGTCCCATCGAGACCCCCGAAGGTCCCAACATCGGTCTGATCTCGTATCTGACCACCTATGCTCGCATCAGCGACTACGGCTTTATCGAGGCACCCTTCCGCAAGGTGGACAAGGCGACCGGCGTGGTTACCGATGAGGTGGTTTACATGACCGCTGATGTAGAGGATAACTATGTTGTGGCACAGGCAAATGAGCCTTTGGATGAAAACGGCAGATTTGTTAACAAGCGCGTGGCTGCCCGCGATAAGGCAGAGATCGTCGTGGTAGATGCCGACAAGGTTGACTTTGTTGACGTTTCGCCCAAGATGGTGGTTTCCGTGGCTACGGCTATGATCCCCTTCTTGGAGAACGACGACAACTCCCGTGCGCTGATGGGCTCCAACATGCAGAAGCAGGCGGTGCCGCTTATGGTTACCGATTCTCCCATCGTTGGTACCGGTATGGAGTACAATGCGGCTATCGACTCGGGCGTTGTGGTGGTTGCCAAGAACGCAGGTCGCGTAGAGCGTGTTGAGGCCGATCGTATCGTTATTGCCTGCGAGGATGGTCATAAGGATGTTTACGATCTGATCAAGTTCAAGAGAACCAACCAGGGTACCTGCTTTAATCAGAGACCTATCGTGGAGCTGGGTGAGAACGTGATCAAGGGTCAGGTCATCGCTGACGGTCCTGCAACCGCAAACGGAGAGATCGCGCTGGGTAAGAATGCGCTGATCGGATTTATGACGTGGGAAGGTTACAACTACGAGGACGCGGTTCTTTTGAATGAAAGACTGGTTCGCGATGATGTTTATACCTCTCTCCACATTGAAGAATATACTCATGAAGCCAGAGATACCAAGCTTGGTCCGGAAGAGATCACTCGCGAGATCCCCAATGTGGGTGAGGATGCGCTCAAGGATCTGAATGCTGACGGTATCGTTAAGAAGGGAACCGAGGTTCGTGCCGGTGACATTCTTGTCGGTAAGATCACGCCTAAGGGCGAGACCGAGCTGACCGCAGAGGAAAGACTGCTTCGCGCTATCTTCGGTGAAAAGGCGCGTGAGGTCAGAGATACTTCTCTCCGTGTTCCTCACGGTGAGTCGGGTATTGTTGTTGATGTTAAGGTGTTCTCTCATGACCAGGGCGACGAGCTTCCCGCAGGTGTCAACAAGGTTGTTCGTATCTATCTTGCGCAGAAGCGTAAGATCTCTGTCGGAGATAAGATGGCAGGTCGTCACGGTAACAAGGGTGTCGTTTCGCGCATCCTTCCTCCCGAGGATATGCCCTTCCTTCCCGATGGAACGCCTCTGGATATTGTGTTGAATCCTCTGGGTGTGCCTTCCCGTATGAATATCGGTCAGGTGCTTGAGGTGCATCTTGGTATCGCCGCCAAGAAGTTGGGGTGGAAGATCATGACCCCCGTGTTCGATGGCGCTACCGAGAAGGACATTTCCGAGTGTCTTGACGCGGCGGGAATGAATCCCAACGGTAAAACCATCCTTTACGACGGTCGTACCGGTGAACCCTTTGATAATTCTGTTATTGTGGGTATTATGTATTATCTTAAGTTTCACCATCTGGTTGACGATAAGATTCACGCCCGTTCCAATGGTCCTTATGCTCTGGTTACCCAGCAGCCTTTGGGCGGTAAAGCCCAGTTCGGCGGTCAGCGTTTCGGAGAGATGGAGGTCTGGGCATTGGAGGCTTACGGTGCCGCTTATACCCTTCAGGAGATTCTGACGGTCAAGAGTGATGATATTGACGGTCGTCGCCGTGCATACGAGGCAATTATCAAGGGGCAGAATATTCCTACGCCCGGCGTGCCCGAGTCTTTCAAGGTGCTTGTTAAGGAGCTTCAGGCTTTGGCACTTGACGTTCGCGTGCTCGACAAGGATGGCGAGGAAATTCAGCTTTCTACGCTTTGCAACAATGAGGAGGAATCTCCCTACTCCAAGGCTCCCGATATTGATTTCAGTGAGGAGTTTAAGGATGTTGAGACCGATGATCTCGCGGATTCCTTCATTATTGAAAACGCCGAGGATGAGGATGACAATTTCTTCGGTACCGAAGCCGAATTTGAGGACGGCGATTCCGATCTCGATTTCGACGATGAAAATCTGTAATTTGTGAGGAGAAACAGCATGGCAAATAATGAATTTGATTCAATAAAAATCGGTCTGGCTTCTCCGGATATGATCAGAGAATGGTCTTATGGTGAGGTCACCAAGCCCGAAACCATCAACTACCGTACGCTTAAGGCCGAGGTGGGTGGACTGTTCTGTGAGAAGATCTTTGGCCCCACCAAGGACGGGGCGTGTATGTGCGGTAAGTACAAAAACGCCCATAACATCTCTCGCAGCGGAAAGGTTCACAAGTGCGAGAAGTGCGGAGTGGAGATCACTACCAAAAAGGTGCGCCGTGAGAGAATGGGTCATATCGACCTTGCCGCTCCCGTATCTCATATTTGGTACTTCAAGGCCATTCCTTCCCGTATGGCGCTGGTGCTTGATATGTCCCCCAAGCAGCTTGAGCAGGTGCTTTACTTTGCTGAAAACGTGGTGCTGGATCCCGGTACCACTCCCTTGACCAAGGGTATGGTGCTTACCGAGAAACAGTTTGCCGAGTATACCGAGCTTTATGAAAATGAGTTCCGTGTCGGCATGGGCGCCGCAGCGATCAAGGAGCTTCTTGACGGTGTTAATATCGAGGAGCTGGCCGAAGAGCTTAAGGTTGAGCTTCAGTCCTCCAAGGGACAGAAGAAGACCCGTATTATCAAGCGTCTTGAGGTCGTTGAGGCCTTTAGAAAGTCGGGCAATAAGCTGTCTTGGATGATCCTTGACGTGATTCCCGTTCTTCCCCCCGATATTCGTCCCATGGTTCAGTTGGACGGCGGTCGCTTTGCGGCTTCCGACATTAACGAGCTGTACCGTCGCGTGATCAGCAGAAATAACCGTCTGAAGAAGCTGATGGAGATTCACACCCCCGAGATCGTGATCCGTAACGAGAAGCGTATGCTTCAAGAGGCTGTGGACGCGCTGATCGATAACGGTCGCCGCGGAAAGCCTGTTACCGGTCCCTCTAACAGACCTCTTAAGTCGCTTTCCGAGATGCTTCGCGGTAAGCAGGGGCGTTTCCGTCAGAACCTTTTGGGTAAGCGTGTTGACTATTCGGGACGTTCGGTTATCGTCGTTGGCCCCAATCTTAAGATCTATCAGTGCGGTCTTCCCAAGGAGATGGCTCTTGAGTTGTTCAAGCCCTTTGTTGTCAAGCGTTTGACCGAGATGCAGAAGGCTACCAATGTCAAGGATGCGCAGAAGAAGATCGACCGTGTATATCTGTATCCCGAGGTTTGGGATGCGCTGGAGAACGTGATCAAGGAGCATCCCGTGCTTTTGAACCGTGCTCCCACTCTTCACAGACTTTCCATCCAGGCTTTCGAGCCCGTTCTTGTGGAAGGTCGTGCTATCAAGCTCCATCCTCTGGTTTGTACGGCATTCAACGCGGACTTTGACGGTGACCAGATGCCTGTTCACGTTCCGCTTTCTGCCGAGGCACAAGCTGAGGCTCGTTTCCTCATGCTGTCCGCTAACAACCTTTTGAAGCCCATGGACGGTCGTGCCGTTGCCGTTCCTTCTCAGGATATGATCCTCGGTTCGTACTACCTTACCATGGACAAGGAAGGCGAGCCCGGAGAGGGAAGAGTATTCCGCGATTTCGATGAGGCTATGATGGCCTATGAGAATAAGCAGTTGGGTCTTCATGCTCCCATCAAGGTGAGAGTTAAGAAAGAGATCAACGGTGAGGTTCGCGAAAAGATCATTGACGCCACCCTCGGTCGTTTGATCTTCAACCGTCCTCTGCCTCAGGATCTTGGTTTTGTTAACCGTAACGATCCCGAGAAGGAATTTGACCTTGAGATCGCATTCGTTACCAAGAAGAAGGAACTGGGTAAGATCATCGACCGTTGTATCAAGCTGCACGGCTCTGCTGTTTGTGCTAAGATGCTGGACGATATCAAGGAGATGGGTTACAAGTATTCCACCCGTGCCGCGATCTCGATCTCGGTTTACGATATGACCATCCCCGAGGAGAAGGCGGATCTGATTGCTGATGCCGAGAAGAAGGTGGAGCAGATCCGAAAGCACTTCAATCGCGGTGAGTTGTCCGAGGATGAGCGTTATAACAATGTCATCAAGGTTTGGGAAAAGACGACCGGTGATGTTACCGATGCTCTTCAGAGACATTTCGACAAATACAATCCCATTAAGATCATGAGCGATTCGGGAGCCCGTGGTTCCATTGCTCAGATGCGTCAGCTTGCCGGTATGCGCGGACTTATGTTTGCGACCAACGGTAAGACGATCGAGCTTCCCATTAAGTCTAACTTCCGCGAGGGTCTTAACATCCTGGAGTATTTCATGGGTGCGCGCGGATCCCGTAAGTCCCTTTCCGATACCGCTCTTCGTACCGCAGACTCGGGTTATTTGACCCGCCGTTTGGTTGACGTTTCTCAGGAAGTCATCATCCGTGAGGAGAAGTGTGATACTACCAAGGGTGCTTGGGTCAGCCAGATCATCGACGAGAGAGATAAGAATGTTCTTGAGCCTCTTCAGGATAGAATCGTGGGTAGATATACTATCGGTCCCGTGGTTCACCCCGAGACGGGCGAGATCATTGTGAATGATGATGAAATGATCACCGAGGAACAGGCAGATGCTATCGTTGCTGCCGGTGTCGATAAGGTTTATATCAGAACCATTATCCAGTGCCACTCTCGCTTTGGCGTATGTGCTCATTGCTACGGTGCCGATCTGGCTTCGGGCAAGCGCGTCAATGTGGGTGAGGCTGTCGGTATCATCGCGGCACAGTCCATCGGTGAGCCCGGTACCCAGCTTACCATGCGTACCTTCCACTCGGGTGGTGTCGCAGGTTCGGATATTACGCAGGGTCTTCCCAGAGTTGAAGAACTGTTCGAGGCAAGACAGCCCAAGAAGGTGGCTATCATGACCGAGCACAGCGGTATTGCTCATATCCAGCTTGGTGAGACGGCTAATGTCAGTGAGGTCGTTATCCGTTCCGAGGAGACGGGCGAGACGGTCAAGTATCCCATTCCTTACGGTATGCGTTTGGTCATCAGCGACGGTGAGCATCTCACCCGCGGTCAAGTCCTTACCGAAGGTAACAAGAGTCCTGCAGATATCATGCGTATCAGCGGACTGGATGCTGTTTATGATTATATCATCATGGAGATCCAAAAGGTCTACCGTTCGCAGTCCTGTAACGTCAATGATAAGCATATTGAAATCATTGCCCGCCAGATGACCAGAAAGGTTCGCATTGAGGAGTCGGGTGATACCGATATGCTCCTTGGCTCCCTTGTGGATGTCAGCGAATTTGAGGCGGAGAACAATAAGATCACCGCACGCATGGATGCCGGCGAAGATGGATTACATCTTGCAGAGGCATCTCCCGTGTTGCTTGGTATTACCAAGGCATCGCTTCAAACCGAGTCCTTCCTGTCGGCGGCTTCCTTCCAGGAGACCACCAAGGTTCTTACCGAGGCGGCTATCAAGTGTAAGGTTGACCACTTGCTTGGCTTGAAGGAAAATGTCATTATCGGTAAGCTGATTCCCGCAGGAACCGGTATGGCTTGCTACCGCAATGTCGGTGTAGCTCACAATGAGCCTGTAACCGAGACCGAAGAAGCTTAACAATTTGATTTTTTTAGGGGCAGTGACCGATTTTCGGTGCTGCCCCCATGTCTTGGTTTGGGTGAGTTTTGCCGTCTCGTGTCGATTCTGTTGAGAGAAATGCTGCTTTTTTATAAAAAATCACGAATTTTATGTGCGTTTTTGGCAAATAATATTGCGTGAGGTTTGCATTTTCTGTGCAAAACGGAGAAAAAATGCGCAGAAGTGTAGGATTCTTGACAAAAAGCACTTTGGATGGTATAATAGTAAAGGTCTTTTTCGGTAAGGCTATAACTATGCCTATCGGAAGGACAACCCACTGACAGAGCCGCCCGAGCCTCGGTTCGAGCGTCTGTATATAAACATTAAATTTCGAAGAAGGAGGAGAAAAATGCCAACCTTTAACCAGCTTGTCAGACAGGGACGCACCGATAAGGCATATAAGTCCAAAGCCCCCGTGCTTCAGAAGGGCTTCAATACCCTTAACAACGTCGCCACCGATCAGCCCGCACCCCAGAAGAGAGGCGTGTGCACCAAGGTTTCGACCACCAGCCCCAAGAAGCCCAACTCGGCACTTCGTAAGATCGCGAGAGTTAGACTTACCAACGGTTTGGAGGCTACAACCTACATTCCCGGAATCGGACACAACTTGCAGGAGCACTCGGTTGTCCTTATCAGAGGAGGAAGAGTTCGTGACCTGCCCGGTGTACGTTACCACATCATCCGCGGAACCCTTGACGCACAGGGCGTCGCAAACCGTATGCAGGGCCGTTCCAAGTACGGCGCAAAGGCTCCCAAGAAGAAGTAATTCGGAGCCGACAACAAGGTAGAAAGCAAAAAATAGCTGCTCGTCCCGAGCTGTCGTAATTTAATGTTTATGTACAGACCTCGACGCGCGCTTACAGAACCATGCTTTTGAGTACCTATGAATTCAAAATATTATTGAAGGAGGGAAGAACAGTGCCGAGAAGAGGTCGTATTTCCAAAAGAGATGTATTGCCGGATCCTCTTTACGGATCTAAGCTTGTAACCAAGCTGATCAATAACGTAATGCTGGATGGCAAGAAGGGCGTTGCCCAGAAAATTGTTTACGATGCATTCAAGACCATCGAAGAAAAGGTTGGTCAGAATGCACTTGAGGTGTTCCAGGAGGCTCTTGAGAACATCATGCCCAAGCTCGAAGTTAAGGCTCGCCGTGTGGGCGGCTCGACTTACCAGGTTCCTATGGAGGTCAGAGCTGAGCGCCGTCAGACCCTTGGTTTGAGATGGCTTGTGGGTTATTCCAGAAACCGCGGAGAGCGCACCATGGCAGAGCGTCTTGCAGCTGAGATCATGGATGCAAAGAACAGCGCCGGCGGAGCCTTCAAGAAGAAGGAAGAAACTCACAGAATGGCAGAAGCCAACAAGGCGTTTGCTCATTACAGATATTAATCGTCCACCAATTCTTGAAAAGGAGAAAAAGCTATGCCTAGAGAGTATTCGCTTGAGCACACTCGGAATATCGGTATCATGGCACATATTGATGCCGGTAAGACGACCACCACTGAGCGTATCCTGTTCTACACAGGTAAGATTCACAAGATTGGTGAGACTCATGAAGGCGGCGCTACCATGGACTGGATGGCACAGGAGCAGGAGCGCGGTATCACGATCACGTCTGCCGCAACCACTTGCTACTGGTCTCATTCCGATTTCCATGAGGATGCGGCAAAGGCAAAGAACAACATGCACCGTATCAATATCATTGATACCCCCGGTCACGTTGACTTTACCGTAGAGGTTGAAAGATCTCTCCGCGTTCTTGACGGTGCCGTAACCGTATTATGTGCAAAGGGCGGCGTTGAGCCTCAGTCCGAGACTGTTTGGAGACAGGCAGACAAGTACAAGGTTCCGCGTATGGTCTATGTCAATAAGATGGATATCAACGGTGCGGACTTCTACCGCGCAGTTTCCATGCTGAAGGACAGACTTCATGCTAACGCTGTTCCGATTCAGCTTCCCATTGGTTCGGAAGCTCTGTTCCGTGGAATCATCGACTTGATGGAGATGAAGGCCGACGTTTATTACGATGACCTTGGTAAGGATATCAGAGTCGAGGATATTCCCGCTGATCTTATGGATAAGGCGCAAGAGTATCACGATGCAATGGTCGAGTCGATTTGCGAGACCGATGAGGAGCTCTTCGAAAAGTACTGTGACGGTCAGGAAATCTCCGTTGCAGAACTGAAGAAGGCTCTTCGTAAGGCTACCATCGACAACAAGATCGTTCCCGTTATCTGCGGTACCTCTTATAAGAATAAGGGTGTCCAGAAGCTGCTTGACGCTGTTATCGACTATATGCCCGCGCCCACTGATATTGAGGCAATCAAGGGAGTTAATCCCAACACCGAAGATGAAGAGGTAAGACATTCCTCCGATGAGGAGCCCTTTGCTGCTCTTGCTTTCAAGATCATGACCGACCCCTTCGTTGGAAAGCTTTGCTTCTTCCGCGTATATTCCGGTCATGTTGATACGGGTACAAACGTGTATAACTCTACCAAGGGTAAGAAGGAGCGCTTCGGTCGTATCCTTCAGATGCACGCGAATGACAGAAAGGATATCGATGCTTGCTACGCAGGTGATATCGCTGCTGTGGTTTCCACTAAGGTAACTACTACCGGTGATACCTTCTGTGACGAGGCTCATCCTATTATCCTTGAGTCCATGGAGTTCCCCGAACCCGTTATCAGTGTTGCCATCGAGCCCAAGACCCGCGCAGGTCAGGAGAAGATGGGCATTGCACTTGCAAAGCTGGCAGAGGAAGACCCCACTTTCAGAACTTACACCGACGAGGAAACCGGTCAGACCATTATCGCAGGTATGGGTGAGCTTCACCTTGAGATCATTGTTGACCGTCTTCTTCGTGAGTTTAAGGTGGAGGCTAACATTGGTAAGCCTCAGGTTGCATACAAGGAAACCGTCCGTGCGAAGGTTGACCATGAGTGCAAGTATAAGCGCCAGTCCGGTGGTTCCGGTCAGTACGGTCACGTTAAGCTCATTCTTGAGCCCAACGAGCCCGGAAAGGGTTACGAGTTTATTAACGCTGTAACCGGCGGTGCAATTCCTAAGGAATTCATCGAGCCCGTTAACCAGGGTATTCAAGGCGCTATGCAGAACGGTGTTCTTGCAGGCTACAACGTTGTTGACGTTAAGGTTACTCTTTACGATGGTTCTTACCACGAAGTTGACTCGTCTGAAATGGCATTTAAGATCGCCGGTTCCATGGCGTTCAAGGAGGCTATGAGAAAGGCGAATCCCGTGCTTACCGAGCCTATCGTTAAGGTTGTTACCATTACTCCCGATGACTATCTCGGTGATATTATCGGTGACTTCAACTCCCGCCGCGGTCAGATCCAGTCCATGGAGCCCGGCCTTGGTGTAACAGAGATTCTTGCATTCGTTCCTCTTTCTGAAATGTTCGGTTACGCAACCGACCTTCGTTCCAAGTCTCAGGGACGTGCACAGTACTCCATGGAACCCAGCCACTTCGCAGAGGTTCCCAAGTCCATTCAGGAAGGCATCATATCGGCTCGTTCCAAGAACAACTGATTTGATATAACCAAAAAATCTTTTAACAAATTTTTATACGGAGGAAATTCAAAATGGCAAAAGAAACTTTTGAGCGTACAAAACCCCATGTAAACATTGGTACCATTGGTCACGTTGACCACGGTAAGACCACTCTTACTGCTGCTATCACCAAGACCCTTTCCCTCACCGCCGGCAACGTTGAGTTCATGGCTTATGACCAGATCGACAATGCTCCCGAGGAGAGAGCAAGAGGTATCACAATCAACACTCGTCACGTTGAGTATGAGACTGAAAACCGTCACTATGCTCACGTGGACTGCCCCGGCCATGCTGACTATGTTAAGAACATGATCACCGGTGCTGCACAGATGGATGGTGCAATCCTTGTTGTTGCTGGTACCGATGGCCCTCTTGCACAGACCCGCGAGCACGTTCTTCTTGCTCGTCAGGTTGGTGTTCCCGCAATTGTTGTATTCATGAACAAGACAGACCTTGTTGATGATGATGAGCTTTTGGATCTTGTTGAGATGGAGATCCGTGATCTTCTTTCTCAGTATGAGTTCCCCGGCGATGACATTCCGATCGTTCGCGGCTCCGCTCGTGAAGCTCTTGAGTCTTCCAGCACCGATCTTTCCGCTCCCGAGTATGCTCCTATCCTTGAGCTCATGGCTCAGGTTGACGCTTACATTCCTACTCCCGAGCGTCAGGCAGACCTTGACTTCCTTATGCCTGTCGAGGACGTATTCTCCATCTCCGGTCGTGGTACTGTTGCAACCGGTCGTGTTGAGCGTGGTACCGTTAAGGTTG
This sequence comes from Eubacteriales bacterium, assembly GCA_045537235.1. Taxonomy (GTDB): domain Bacteria; phylum Bacillota; class Clostridia; order Oscillospirales; family CAG-272; genus RGIG8775. The sequence continues at coordinate 46,779 of JAZSPB010000025.1, read as the reverse complement.
GTGACGTAGTTGAGATCATCGGTCTCACCGAGGAGAGAAAGTCCACCACCGTTACCGGTGTCGAGATGTTCCACAAGCTCCTTCCTCAGGCAGAGGCTGGTGACAACATCGGTGCTCTTCTTCGTGGTGTAGCTAAGGACGAGATCGAGCGCGGCCAGGTTCTTTGCAAGCCCAACTCTGTTAACCCCCACACCAAGTTCGTTGGTCACGTTTACGTTCTTACCGAGAAGGAAGGCGGCCGTAAGAAGCCCTTCTTCGCAGGTTACAGACCTCAGTTCTACTTCAGAACTACTGACGTTACCGGTAACATCGATCTTCCCGCAGGTGTTGAGATGTGCCGTCCCGGCGACAACGTTGATATGACTGTTGAGCTTATCACTCCCGTCGCTTGTGAGAACGGTCTTCGTTTCGCTATCCGTGAGGGTGGTAGAACCGTTGGTTCCGGCGTCGTTTCTGAGATCCTTGCCTAATTTTTAAGTAGCAATACCTAAAATATAGACATTTCGGGGTTGCCGTGCTTTTGCGGTGCGGTAACCCCGTATCTTTAAATGAATATATGCGTTTTGTTTTTCGATGAATACGGAGATCATACGCGGAATATCTTATCTTTGGGGATTGGTGAAATTCCATACCGGTGGTACAGCCCACAAGCGAAAGCATGAGCAGGTGTGATTCCTGCGCCGACGGTAAAGTCCGGATGGTAAAAGATCGTGATATTTTTCAAATCGCTATAGAGTCGATTTGGAGTTGTTCACCCCCCGATGAAGATCATCGGGTTTTATTTTTACAAATTTTACATATGATGCGCCCCACATCAGAAAGGGACGGTTGACAGTGTCAAACAATAATTCATCAAAATATAGATTAAAATGGGTCGTTTTGACGGCGGTGTTTGCTGCTTTGTCATATATCTGCTTGCTGTTGATACGAGTTCCCGGAATTGCAGGCTTTTTGACGTTGGATGTAAAGGATGCCATTATTACTCTTGGTGCAATGTTTCTCGGACCGATTTCTGCAATCATGATTTCGCTTGTAGTCTCTTTGATCGAAATGATATCGGTAAGCAATACGGAGTTTTGGGGATTTCTCATGAATTTTTTGGGAACCGCAGTCTTTTCTGTATTGGCAAGCATGATTTATCGTGCCAGAAGAACATTCTCCGGCGGTGTTGTGGGTCTCTGCGTTGCAGTAGTCTCGATGGTTGCGGTGATGCTCGTGGCTAATATTTTTATCACGCCTATCTATAGAGGAGTTCCTACCGAGGCGGTAATTGCTCTTCTTCCGACTTTGTTTGTTTTCAATTTAGTCAAGGGAATTCTGAATGCGGCTGTTGTTTTGTTTTTGTATAAGCCGGTTTCCAATGCGCTCAAGGCAGCACGGTTTATCAATCGTCGTGAACAAGAAAAATTGACGATTGATGCTAAAACCTTAATTATCATGGCGTGCGCACTTGCAATTGCGGCAATGTCGGTTTTGGTTCTTCTTTTCTTGCTTTAACAAAAATGTTGGTTTGGTTTGGGAATCCCTTTAACCAATCAAGATTAACATGGAAAATAATGCTTTTGCGGCAGAGGCTTTTATATTGCTTTCTGCCGCAATCTTTTTTTTGATTTTTTGAAAAAACTATTGAAAAATGACGATATATATGTTATAATATATTATACACATAATATAAAGAATCTTATCAAGAGTGGCGGAGTGACTGGCACTGTGAAGCCCGGCAACCTGCGGAGACGCAAGGTGCTAAATCCCGAGAGATGAGAAATTGGCTCCTCCCTCGGTTTGGGAGGTTTTCTTTTGCCTATTTATTTCGCTAAAAAGGAGAGGAACATAAAATGAGAAAAGAACTTTTTACCAGTGAGTCGGTAACAGAAGGACATCCCGACAAAATTTGTGACAAGATTTCAGATGCGGTATTAGATGCAATTCTTGCCGAAGACCCTCAAGCTCGCGTGGCTTGTGAAACAACCTGTACGACAGGTTTGGTTTTGGTTATGGGAGAGATCACAACGACGTCTTATGTTGATATACAGACAATTGTGCGGGAAACTGTTAGAAAAATAGGATATGATAGAGCAAAATATGGATTTGATTGTGATAGCTGTGCAGTTTTGAACTCCATTCATGAACAGTCCCCCGATATTGCGCTTGGTGTGGATAAGTCTTATGAGGCAAAGGGCGGAGAGACCGACGATGGCTTTGATACGGGTGCGGGCGACCAGGGATTGATGTTTGGCTATGCTTGCAACGAGACACCTGAGCTTATGCCGCTTCCCATTTCTTTGGCTCATAAGATGGCCAAGCGATTGACCGAGGTTCGCAAGAATGGCATTCTTCCGTATCTTCGTCCCGACGGAAAGACACAGGTGACGGTAGAATATGTGGATGGGAAACCGTCGCGCGTGGACACCGTGGTTGTTTCTTCGCAGCACAGCGCGGAGGTGGATCTGGAAACGATTCGTGCTGATATTTTGGAGCAAGTCATTAAGCCTGTGGTTCCTGCCGCGCTTTTCGATAACGATACCAAGGTCTATGTCAATCCCACCGGTCGCTTTGTAGTGGGCGGTCCTGCGGGGGATACCGGTCTTACCGGACGTAAGATCATTGTGGATACATATGGTGGCTATTCCCGTCATGGTGGCGGTGCTTTCTCGGGTAAGGATCCTACAAAGGTTGACCGTTCGGCATCTTATGCGGCGAGATACATTGCAAAAAATGTGGTTGCTGCTGGTCTGGCTTCCAAGTGTGAGGTGCAGGTTGCTTATGCAATCGGTGTGGCCAAGCCGGTCTCGGTCTTGGTGGATACATTTGGAACCGGTGTGGTGGATGACGGTGTGATCGCAGCAGCCGTTAACCGCCATGTGGATCTTCGTCCTGCGGCGATCATTAAAAAATTTGATCTGCGCCGTCCTATTTATTCCGAGCTGGCCGCATACGGACATATGGGCCGCGAGGAATTGGGTGTTGGCTGGGAAAAGACCGACTTGGCCCCTGTTCTCAAGGCAGAGTTGTTGAAATAAAAAGCAATCCGACCCCGAAACGCATATCCTTGTAGCAAAGGAGGAATGAAATGATGTGTTTCGGGGTCATTTTGCCAATTATTGTTGCTTTTTTTGCGGTTTTCGGTCTATATTCACTGTTTGTTTTGGTCGAAGAAACTTGGTTTGCCAGCGATAACATCTCGATCTGCTTGACGATCGATACCGCCGATGCGGTGCAAAACTTTGAGTGCTTTTTGCGTGAGGCAAAAAGGAGGTCGCTGTCTCGTCAAGGTCATATTATTGTGCTTGTCAGACGGGAGTTTGTGAGCGAGGCAATGCTTGATAAGTTTAGGCGACGGCATATTTATTATTATGTTGTTGATATGGAAAATAAAGCGGAATAAAGTGATTGGAAAGGTTGAAATATGTCGAATATAGAGGAGAAAAGTTACAAAAGATCTATCCCTCCTGATTGGGAAAGCCTCAAAGGAACTGTAGAGGGTGCGGTCTATTATAATGATGAAAATGGATACGGCATATTTGATTTTTCCACCGAACAGTTTGAAATTGTGACAATCGTGGGAACCCTTCCGTATGTTGTGGAGGGGGATACACTGGCAGTTTACGGCAAGTGGGTCAACAGTCCCAAGTACGGTCGGCAGTTCCGCGTGGAGGAATTCGAAAAGATCATGCCGGCGGACAGTGCTTCCATTCTGCGCTATTTGGCTTCGAGAGCTATTAAGGGGATCGGTCCCAGAATGGCGCAACGAATTGTGGAAAAGTTTGGCGAGGAGACCTTTGAGGTCATGGAAGAGCACCCCGATTGGTTGGCACAGATTCCCGGGATCTCCATGCGGAAAGCATTGAGCATTTCCGAAGATTTTAAGGCCAAGGCGGGAATGCGGTCCGCGATGATGTTCTTTAATGAATTTTTTGGCTCGACAATGACGGTTAAAATCTATCAGCGATTTGGCGAGAGAGCGGTGGCTCTGACGCGCGATAACCCCTATCTCCTCTGTGAGGAAATAGAAGGAATCGGGTTTGCCAAGTCGGACGAGATCGCGCGGACACTGGGGATACCTTCGGATTCGGCCGATCGCATCATGAGCGGTGTTCGCTATATGCTGGTTCATAATGGAGCGCAAAACGGTCATACTTGTTTACCGTATGACAAGCTGGTTGCGGCATCGGCTTCCATGCTTGAGGTCGATGAGTCGATTGTGATGCGTGCGGTGGAAGAACTGATTCGTCGAAAACGACTGGTCTATTCTATATATGACGGCGTAAAATATATGTTTGAGTCCGAGATGTATTCGTGTGAGAAAATGATCGCAGAAAAGCTGGTGCAGATCGACCGATTGTGCATTAATGCTGACATTTCGGATATTTACCGCTATATTGAGCGAGAAGAACGGGAAAATCATTTGGCCTACGCGGAGCTTCAGCGCAAGGCGATCGTAGATGCTATGAGTAACGGTGTGACCATTCTTACGGGTGGTCCCGGCACGGGAAAGACCACGGTTGTAAGGGCGTTACTCAAGATCTTTACGGGTATGGGGATGAAGGTAGCGCTGGCCGCTCCTACGGGACGGGCGGCTAAGCGATTGTCGGAATCTACGGTAAGCGAGGCAAAAACCATCCACCGTATGCTGGAGATGACTCATGAAGGGGAAGATTTCCGCTTTCTTCGCAATGAGAAAAATTATCTGGATGAAAATGTGATCATCATTGATGAGGCATCCATGGCGGATACCGTTCTTATGTGTGCCCTTCTCAAGGCGATCAAGCCGGGGGCACGGTTGATCATTATCGGAGATGCCGATCAGCTTCCTTCGGTTGGGGCAGGGAATGTGCTGCGTGATATGATTGAGAGCGGAAGATTTGCCACAGTCAAGTTGACCGAGATTTTCCGCCAAGCGGGACAAAGTCTGATCGTAACCAATGCGCATCGCATCAACACGGGAGAAGCGCCGGTGTTGGATCGCGCAGACAACGATTTCTTTTTTCTTGAACGGAACAGCGATTCTTCGATTGCCGCAACGGTGGTGGATCTTTATAAAAATCGGTTACCCAAAGCATACGGTGCCGAAACGGTCAATCAGATTCAAGTGATCTCGCCTTCCCGCCGAGGGCAGGGGGGAACGGATAATTTGAATTTAATGCTGCAAAGAGCACTCAATCCGAAGCAAGATGGAATTTTGGAGTTCGTGCATCGTGAGCGAACCTTCCGCATGGGAGATCGTGTGATGCAGATTCGAAACAACTATGATATTGAGTGGACGAAAAATGAAAAAAATGGTATGGGGATCTTCAATGGTGATATCGGAGAGATTCGGGCTGTCGATCTCAAAAATCGGTGTATGAGTATTTCTTTCGATGAACGGATCGTTCGCTATGAATTTTCGCAATTGGATGATCTGGAGCACGCATATGCCATTACCGTACATAAAAGTCAGGGTAGTGAGTATCCAATCGTCATTATTCCCATGTATTCGGCGCCGCCCATGCTGCTGACTCGAAATTTGTTGTATACGGCGGTTACGCGTGCACAGAAAATGGTGATTTTGGTCGGACGGCGAAATATTGTGGATACCATGATTGCCAATGACAAGCAGACTTTGCGTTATACGGGGCTGGAGAGACGGCTGTCCTGTGGTGGGGAGGACGAATAATTGAGTTTTCTGCGTTTTTTCATGAATTTGTTTTTTCCGCCGAGATGCGTTTCTTGTCATGCCCTTTTGCAGAAAAACATTTTGGATATGTGTGAGTGCTCGTTTTGTGCGGCGTGTCTGCCGGAATGGGAACGAGAAAAGCGAGAGCCCTGTTCCCGGTGTGGGCAGGAGAAGAGAAGGTGTCGCTGTGTTACCTCCCGTATGAGAGAGTATGGGATCGAAGAAGCTATTAAGCTTATAAGCTACCGCTCCGGTCGGGATGCCGCAGGGAAAAATGCAATCTTGGCTATGAAAAAGCAGTTGAATACCGGAAATGTCCGTTTTTTCGCCAAACAACTCTCTATTCCCGTGAGACGATTTATGAAAAAGGAAGGCATTTCCGCAAGCGAAGTTGCCTTTTGCTATATCCCCAGAGGGGCAAAGAATACGAGAAAATACGGTTTTGATCAATCGGAGCAGCTTTGTCGGATGCTATCAAAGTTCTGCGGTACGCAAGCGTGGAATCTCTTTTATCGCGTCGGTAAGCGAGATCGTGAGCAAAAGAAATTGACCGCGGAAGAACGTGCCGCTAATACGTCAGGAAGATTTGCGGTTGACCATTCTGCTTTGCGTAAGATCAATGCCAATATCAAATATCTTTTTCTTGTAGACGATGTAATTACGACCGGCTCCAGCTTCTGTGGCTGTGCCGAAGCCATTTCTCCCCTCTTTGCCGGAAAAGTCGTAGCCATAGCTTTGGCTCAAACCGGCGGAGGTGTTTGAAAAAGAGTTGGGGCGCCTGCGGGCGGGGAGGTCGCTTTTTTGAAAAAAAGCTCCGCAAAAAACTTTTGTCCCGCGCCCTTTTTGTAGTTTGTGCGAACATAGCGATACCCCATGGGGTGCAGTATGTTTGCTCAACCTTTGGTAAGGGCGCGGAACAAAAGTTTTTGCGGAGCTTTTTTCAAAAAGCGACCTCCCCGCCCGCAGGCGCCCCCAACTCTTTTTCAAAAAACATTCGTGAGACAGTTGCAATTTGGGGGAGAATGTTGTATAATATAAACAGTATAGAATAAATCAGTGATTTTTTACATTGGAAAGGAAAGAGCAGAGCACAATGGCTGAAAAGGGTTTTCGCAGGCTTGGCGGCGGGCTGTTCGGTAACGATATCGGTATCGACCTCGGCACGGCAAGTGTTTTGGTTTATATCAAAGGGCGCGGCATCGTATTGCAGGAGCCCTCTGTCGTTGTGGTCGATAAAGAGACGGAGCAGATCATTAAGGTAGGACGGGAAGCGCAGAAGATGCTTGGACGTGTTCCCGACAACATTGAGGTGGTTCGTCCCTTGCGCGAGGGGGTTATCAGTAAGTATAACGTGACCTTGCAGATGGTTCAGTATTTTATCGGTCGCGCTTGCGGCAATATGTTGATCAAGCCCCGTGTTATGATCTGCATTCCGTCAGGCGCTACCGAGGTGGATGAGCGTGCCGTTATTGATGCGGCTACTCAAGCGGGTGCCCGTCAGACTTTCCTTGTGGAGGAGCCTGTGGCGGCGGCTATTGGTGCCGGGCTGGATATTTCGGAGCCTAACGGCAAGATGGTGGTCGATATCGGCGGCGGTACCACGGACATTGCAGTCATTTCCTTGGGCGGAGTTGTGGTATCTGAATCGATCAAGATCGCCGGCGACACCTTTGACGATGCCATCATGCGCTATGTCCGCCAAAAGCATGAGGTGCTTATTGGAGATATTACCGCAGAACGGATCAAGAGGGCAATCGGCACGGTCTATGAGACCAAGGATGAAAAGACCATTGAGGTCAAGGGTCGGTGTATCAAAACGAGAATGCCTAAAAATATAGTGCTTTCTTCGCGAGTGATGCTGGAAGCCTTGATGGAGCCGCTGACGGCGGTATTGGATGCTATTTGCTCGGTGATTGCTCGCACGCCGCCGGAGCTTGTCCGCGATATTCTTTCCAACGGTATTGTTATGACGGGCGGAGGAAGTATGTTGGGCGGCTTTGATAAGCTTGTGGAAAAAGCTACGGGTATTCCCACTCGTGTGGCCAAAAATCCGCTTTCTTGTGTAGCACTGGGCACGGGTATTTTGCTCAATGACCTTTCTTCTATGAAGGAGGGGGCGCTTAATCTTGCTCGGGAGCGCAAAAAACGGCTGTAATTCGGGAGGAAAATATGTCTTTGGTCAACAGCAACATCGCACCGTTGATGTTTCACTATTTTGAAGAGATCAGTCGCATTCCCAGAGGTTCGGGAAACGAGAAGGGCATTGCCGACCATTTGGTGGCATTTGCTAAGACACGGAACCTTGAGTGTTATCGTGACGAAGAAAATAATGTGTTTGTTAAAATGAAGGCCACAGCAGGACGAGAGAAGGAAGCTCCCGTACTGTTGCAGGGTCATACCGATATGGTTTGTGAGAAGTTGCCGGAGGTGGAGCATGATTTTTTGCGTGATCCGCTGAAGCTTTATGTGGAGGATGGATGGCTGAAGGCAAAGGGCACGACACTCGGCGCCGATGACGGCGTGGCGGTGGCGGCTATGATGGCAGTGCTTGATGGTGCGCTTGCTTCTCATCCTGCGATCGAATGCTTGTTTACCACAAGCGAAGAGACCGGAATGAACGGTGCGGTGGCTTTTGACTATTCTCGCATTACGGCTCGCAAAATGCTTAATCTTGACAGTGCTAACGAGGTTGAGGTGGTATGCGGTTGTGCGGGCGGTGTCAGAAGTGAGATCGTATTGGAAGGTGCGCGGGCTCCCCGTGACGGCTCGGCAATCACAGTTACGATCTCGGGGCTTTGCGGCGGTCATTCGGGTGAAGATATTCACCGCGGACTTGCCAATGCCAACCGCCTTATGGGACGTATTCTTTTGGCGTTGACCGCGGAGGTGGATCTTTGTATTTCTGCCGTTCGCGGTGGATCGAAAGACAATGCCATTCCACGCGATTGTACGGCGAGCTTGGTGGTCAGCGATGCAAAAAAAGCTGCGGCGGTCATTCGGGCAGAGGCAGAAAATATTGCTGCCGAGCTTTCGAAGGCGGATGGCGGATTTTCTTGCGAGGTGGAGCCTTGTACAGTAGAAGATGCATGGGATGGTGATTTTTCCCGACGTTTGTTGACCGCGATTTGCAATGCACCTTGCGGTGTGATCGAAATGAGTCGCGATGTGGAAGGCTTGGTTGAATGGTCGTCTAATTTAGGGGTTATTACGACCGACGGTGAGCGTGTTGTTTTTACTTTTCAATCCCGTTCTACCATTGAGGCGAGATTGGATCATACCGTGCGTATCATCGATGCGTTGGCCAAGACTTGCGGCGGTGAGGCAAGGCATCACGGTCGCTATTCCGGCTGGAATTTCGAAAAGGAGTCTCCTCTGCGAGACGGATATATTGCCGCATACCGTGAGTTGTTCGGCGGCGAGGTCAAACCCGTTATTATCCATGCGGGTCTTGAATGCGGTTTGATCCGAGCCAAGATCCCCGATATGGATATGATCTCCATCGGACCCGAGAACATCGGACTTCATTCTCCGAGTGAACGTCTCAACATTGCCGGTGCAGAACGGTTTTGGCAACTCCTTGAAAAAATGTTAGGTTAGCTTTACGATAACGATAAAAAGAAAACAGAAAATTGCGGAGCTTTTTTCAAAAAGTACCTCGGACGACCAAAGGCGGTTCGTCGGAGGGGCTTCCTGAAAAAGCTCCGCAAAATGTTTCTATGATTCCTCGCGATGTGACGTGGAGTTTTTTTATTCAATATCCAGCTCCGGAGGGACATCCAACTCGTCAGGAACGTATTTCCCGTTTTTCTTGCGCTGTCGAACGCACTCGGTCAAGAGATATTCGATCTGACCGTTGACCGATCGGAAATCGTCCTCCGCCCATGCGGCGATGGCATCGTACAGCTTGGCGGACAAGCGGAGCGGAACTTGCTTTTTTTGATTCTCATTCATATCAATACAAACTTCCCGAGTTGACGATAGGCTGAGCGTCACGGTTGCCGCAGAGAACTACAAGGAGGTTGGATACCATGGCTGCCTTGCGCTCCTCATCAAGAACGACCGTCTGTTTTTCATTCAGACGCTCCAGTGCCATTTCCACCATGCCGACAGCTCCGTCTACGATCATCTTGCGTGCGTCGATGATGGCAGAGGCTTGCTGACGCTGAAGCATGACAGCCGCAATTTCTGTGGCATAGGCAAGGTAGGTGATACGCGCTTCCACGATCTCAATGCCTGCTTCTTCTACACGCGCTTGGATCTCGTCGCGGATTCGGGCAGCAACCACATCACTGGAGCCGCGAAGGCTGCCGTCATCGGCAACTCCGTCTCCTGTGGTGTCAATGCCGGGGGCGACGTCATAGGGGTAGATGCGTACGATATTGCGAAGTGCCGCATCGCATTGCAGAGAAAGAAATTCCTTGTAATTGTCCACGTTAAAGACCGCTTTGGCGGTATCTACGATACGCCATGTGACTGCGATGCCGATTTCGATCGGATTGCCGAGGCAATCATTGATCTTCTGGCGATTGTTGTTAAGTGTCATGATCTTGAGAGACAATTTTTTGTTGGTCATCTCAAAAGATACTTGCGAACCGTTTGCCGAGGAAGAGGGAAGAGAAATCGTCTTTACATCACCGGACTGATTGAGATGTGTTTTTGCGGCGGGGTTGACCGATACGCAGAAAGGATTGACAAAATAGAAACCGTCATCCTTGATAGTGCCGATGTACTTGCCGAACAGTGTCAAGACCAGCGCTTCCTTGGGCTTGAGTACACGCAGACCGAGCAAGGGAATCCAACCGACGCATAATACAAGGAGGCTGAAAACAAAGAGGATAATTCCCGGTGTGCTTTCTTGCTCCATGAGGATTCCACCCCCAACTACGCCGACAATGGACGCAAGAAGGAGGAGACAGGTCAAAATAAGTACCGCCATACCGTGTTTTTTGTTGGTTAAAATTTTTTCTTTCATAGCGTTCTCCTTTGTTGTTTCTTTGTGATATCAAAATTATATCATAAAGATTCGAAAATGTCAATAGTTTTTCGAAAAATTTTTGCTATGAAAATGTTCCCGCCTTTTAAGAAAAACAACACCTCCTTCGAAAGAACAAAAAATGTTCTGCGCCCATACCCAAGTTTAAGCGAACACGGTCCCACAAAGGATACCGCTATGTACGCACAAACTAAAATAAAAGCGCAGAACAAAAGTTTTTTGCGGAGCTTTTTTTCAAAAAAGCGACCTCCCTCGCGCCCACAGGCGCTCTATTACGCCATCAAATCTCGGAGAACTCGCGTAGTTTCATAAACGAAAGCGCGCGAGCCAAGGATAAAGACGGTGTTTTTGGGAGAAAGTGTTCGAATGAGACCTTTGAGAACGGGGCGAACTTTGTCGATGGTGGCGCGGAAGATTTGCTCGGCGGGAATGTTGCGCGAGAGGAAACATTCCATGATAGCACCGTCCGAAAGGTCGGGGTGCTCGCTTGGCTCGGTAAAGACAGTCACCTTGCTTCCCAGCCGCTCTGTTTGATAGGCAAGGGAGTCGGCAAAGGCTTTCATCCGTGTCGGTGTGTCGGCAAAGTCGGTGATGACGGTGGGTTGCAAGGAAAGAAAGTTGAATTGCAACTCCATTCCCACTCCCCCCGAGCGATTGCTTACATGAGGGGTGTTGGGATCTACGTTGAAGCCGTTTCGCTTCAATGCGGTCAAGGTCTCGATCACGGTAAGGCGATTGAGTAATTGGTAGTAAGCACCCGAACCGAGCGAGAGGGCAATACCGTTATAATAAAACTGAGCGCGGTCAATGGTGAAGTTCATGGGATAAAAGGTGCCGCGCAGAGGCATGGATAATCGACAGTTGATTTTTGCGCAGGCATTGGAAATGATGCTGTAGACAGCCTTGCTTTGCAGTGCGGTAACCGTTTCCTGCGTTCTTTTATCCAGCATACGGCAGATCGAGGTAGCCACATCGGAGCTTTCGGTGGAGGTAATAATGCTGACGGTGGACGGGATGGGCAAACGATAGGCTCCGGCACGTTCTCCTGTGGGAACTTCAACCAAAAGGATCTGGCAATTTGCCTCCGTGAAGCACAGCAAGGCGGCGGTCAGCAGAAGCTCATCCGCGAAAGGAGAAAAATCGTCAGAGTAAGCTCGATAAGCCCGAATGGCTTTTTCCTCGGCGGTGAGGGTGTCTTCCTCCTCTCCGAAAGGCTCGGAAAAGGTTGCCAACCGCTCTTTGATCTGTGTTATGGCGGAGCAAACGCGACTAACGCACGAGGTAAAGGTGTCCATGGAGACAGCGACACCGTTTAGGGTGATACATTCGGTCATCGTGTGCGAGAAGGGGGTAGTCAGACATCCCACTTGATAGCCATAATGGGTCAATGCTTGTGACAGCATGGCGGCGCAGGCGCTTTTTCCCGATTCTCCCATGATCTTGACTAAAGGGATCCCTTTTTTGGGAATGTTGAGCACACGGCAAAGAAGTGCTATGCGGTCGGCTGAACGGGGATCACTGCCTGAGGGGGCAGTAAGAATGCGTTTGACGGCGTTGTGAAAGATCATTGGTCGCCTCCGAGGAGGAATTGCCGTGCCGCCAGATATTCTTCCATGGCGCGACGGGCGGCGGGGGCATTTTTATCGGTCTTCTTTACGGCGCGGAGCATGATATTCTTGGGAGTCTCTTCCGGGTCGATCAATTCCAGTGCATCTACCGCGTAGCCATTGGCTTCCAGTAATTTCAAACGTAAGGCATCCGTGGCCGCATCGCACAGCTTTTGTCGAAGCATGGAATGCTTGGTGACGAATGACAGGGCAGGGCAATTGATCGTGTGGTTGAGCTCATGATGACAGCAAGGGGTGGAAAGAATGACTTTGGCGCCCCACTTGACGGCATTTTCCAGTACCATGTCGGTAGCGGTGTCGCAAGCATGAAGCGAAATAACAAGCGATGGGGAAACATCGGGCTTGTAGACGCTGATGTCGCCACAGTAAAATTTCAGAGTATCAAAGCCCAACATTTCGCACACGTCATTGCAATATTTGATGACATCGGGCTTGAGGTCGACACCGCTCATGCTCACGTCTCGACCGAGAATATGACGCAGATAGTGATAGGCGGCGAAAGAAAGATAGCTTTTTCCGCAACAAAGGTCGCATACATAAAGGGTTCCCTCGGTGGGAAGATGGCGAGTGATGTCGCGAATGTGTTCAAGGAATCGATTGATTTGACGGAATTTGGCTTGCTTTTTGTCATAGACACGCCCGTTTTTGTCACTGACTCCGAGAAGTTTGAGAAATGGCTCATCACCATTGAGAATATAGCTCTTTTTGTGATCGTTTCCGTGTTCGGGAAGCATCTCCACGGTGTCAGAGGCGAGGACTGCGGAAAGTTTTTTGGTTCCCAAAAGAGTTACGGTGCCCGATTTGGAGCGCTTGAGCTCGCAATCACCTGCCGTTGTGATGACATTGACTTGAGAAAAATTTTCAATAATATCGGACAGAGACTCGGTGTCTTCGAGGGCTATATTCTTGTGAAGCGCTTTGTTGTCGGTCATAAAGCTTTCCAACTGGAGGATGCGGCGACCGGAAATGGTCTTGACGGTCAGCACCGCACGAACCGTGTCGCGTGAAGCGGGCTTGGAAAATACCGCTTTTTTCAGTGCGCCGCAGGTTGCGGCGGTTTGTATGATCTGCGCCAGCTCAAAAGTGGCCGACGGATGGTTGCTTGGCATAATTGTCCTCCGGGATCATTTTTTGTTTTTTTGATTTTTCAGCTTTTTCTTGGAGGTGTTTTTGTCGGGTGTACCGCTTTTGGGAGCGGGGGCAGACTCGGTTACTTCGACCTCGTCGGAAGATTCGACGGCGGTTTCCGAGGACGCGGGGATCTTTTCATGCTTTTTAAAGGAGATCTTGGATTCCTTGCCCTCCCAAATGCGTTTGATGTTGGAACGGTGCATAAAGATGACCAAGGCTGCAATGATGAAGGAGATGAGGGTGCCTTCGGGAGAGCCTTGCGTGAAGCGGTTGAGCAGGATGGGGTAAAACAGCATACACATTACCGATCCCAAAGAGATCATTTTACTTCCGATAACAATGATGAGGAAGATGGCAAGGAGGAGCAAGAAGACGATGGGGTCGGTGCAGAGAACAACGATCGCTGTTGTTGCTACGCCTTTTCCCCCTTTGAAGCGGTAGAAACAGGGAAACATATGACCGAGCACCGCAAAAAGTCCGGCTAAGTAGGTGCCGCCAAAGCTTCCGGCGAAGGTGTCTTCCAAAACGGCACTTCTTCCGTTTCCTAGGATCAGAAAGCCGACCAAAACGGCAACGGCGCCCTTGGAGATGTCCAGCAAAAGAGTTGCGGCGGCGGGACCTTTTCCGTAGGTGCGGAGCATATTGGTAGTGCCGGCATTGCCGCTTCCGTATTTGCGAATGTCATCGTGAAAGAAAATCTTGGAAATAATGATAGCAAAATTCAGGCTGCCGAACAGATAGGGGATGACCATACATAAAAGAATGCCGATGATAAAGGCGGTGAGAAAGGCAGTTCCCTCAAGTGAAAATTGGTTGACTAAAAATTCTATCAGCATAAAAAACCTCTTTCTTCTTTGTTATTTTTTGTTGCGGCGGAAGAGTGCCGAGGTACGGCTGTGAAGCTCTTGACGCCGTTTGGCTGTTTCTTCGGGCAAGGGTTGCACACCGTGCGGAAGACCGTTGACGTCCAATTCAGCGTCGAAAAGCTCACCGGCACCCAGACCGATAAGTTCGAAGGGGAAGATGTATTTTTTTTGGTTTTCATCGAAGCATATGACAAAGTGACTGTTTTCATCTACTCGATCCACGGAAAATCTGATCTTCATAGAAACCTCCGAATCTATATTCCTTTTCATTATAACATATCTGCAAAAAATATTCAAGGATTTTTGCAATATTCTTTGACAACGGGGCGCAGATATGCTATAATATTGACAAAGAATATCATTAATGTCCTGTGTGGAAAGGAACGTGTTTATGAATATCAGCAACTATGTGGAAGATCTTGTGCTTTATGCCGAGGAAAAAGAATTGTGTGAGGCGAGCGACCGTGCGTATGCCATCAACCGTGTGATGGAGGTGCTCAAGCTTTCCGATTATGCGCCCTGCTGTCACGAAAGAGAGACTTCGCTTGAGGTCATTCTCGGTGCGATCTGCGACTGGGCGGTGGAAAACGGAATTTGCGAGGAAGGTGTTGTGTATCGCGACCTGCTGGATACGGCGGTCATGGGACAGCTTACTCCCCGTCCCTCCGAGGTCATTCGCAAGTTTGATGCGCTTTATGCCATTTCTCCCGAGCAAGCTACTGATTATTTCTATAAGCTGGCAGGCGACAGCGATTATATCCGTCGCTACCGTGTCAGCCGCGATCTGAAGTGGAAAACCGCTTCGGAGTACGGTGATATCGATATTACGGTCAATCTGTCCAAGCCCGAGAAGGATCCCAAGGCCATTGCCGCAGCCAAGCTGTTGCCGCAGAGCGGTTATCCCAAGTGCCTTCTTTGCCATGACAATGAGGGATATGCGGGGAATGCGGCAAAACCGGCAAGACAGACCCTTCGTCAGATTCCCATGACTATGGCGGGGCAGCAGTGGTATTTGCAATATTCGCCCTATGTGTATTATAACGAGCATTGCATTGCGCTTTCGGCAGAGCATACGCCGATGAAGATCGACCGCTCTACCTTTGTTAAGCTGTTGGATTTTGTCGATCTGTTCCCCCACTATTTCCTTGGCTCTAATGTTGATCTTCTTATTGTGGGCGGCTCGATCCTGTCGCATGACCATATGCAGGGCGGGCACTACACCTTTGCTATGGAGAAGGCGCCTGTGGAGCAAAAGCTCGTTTTCCGCGGCTTTGAGGATGTCGAGGCGGGAATCGTCAAGTGGCCTATGTCGGTCATTCGCTTGACCGGAACGGATAAAAAGACGCTGGTCAAGCTTGCCAACAAGATCCTTTTGGCATGGCGCGGCTACAGCGACGAGAGTGCTTTTGTGTTTGCCGAGACCGATGGGGAGCCGCACAACACCGTTACTCCCATCGCGCGTATGGCAGACGGCAAGTTCCAGTTGGATCTGGTACTTCGCAACAACATTACCACCGAGGAGCATCCGTTGGGTGTGTTCCATCCCCACAAGGAGCTTCACAATATCAAGAAGGAAAATATCGGTTTGATCGAGGTCATGGGACTGGCGGTGCTTCCCGCAAGACTCAAGCAGGAGATCGAGCTTTTGTGCGAGGCGCTTGTGTCGGGAGGTAGTATAGCGGACATTCCCATGATCGCCAAGCATGCCGATTGGATAAAGACCTTTGCGGATAATTATACCTTCACTTCGCAGAATGTACGCGGCATTCTTGAGGATGAGATCGGAAAGACCTTTGTTAAGGTTTTGGAAGATGCCGGCGTTTATAAGCGCACCGAAGAAGGAAAGACAGCTTTCTTACGGTTTGTTGAAGCAGTCAACGCGGAAAAATAGGGCGCGTTTTGATGGACAGGAAGGTCTTATGAGTCTCTATTGACGGAATACAACCTTGAAGGGCTTAAAAGTAGTGGAAACCCCTATGTCTCTGAATTTAAAAAGCTGTGCGCAATGACCGAAGCCACAGTTCGGAGTTGCCCGAGACATGACGATACCCTTTTTCTTCCGCGGTTCCGAGTTTCCTGTGGGTGAGATCGAAGACCGAGAGGTTTCTTTGTTGGATAGTGCTTCCACGATTGAGGCTTTTGGGGAGATTAACAGTGAGCCTGAACGGAAGGGACATTCTTTGATCTGACAGTTCGGATCGTTATAAAAATAAAGCACACCGTGTTCCATGTTTGTGAACGTCGGTGTGCTTTTTGTTTTTTACAGTCAGATATTTCGAATATAATTGGCTACCTGTTCGGAGCAGGCGCGGATGCCTTCTTCTGTGAGGTGGATGTTGTCATCCTTGCGGATATAGGTGTCGATGTTGGGAGTGACGAGTGCATTGAGGTCGTTGATGACGATGCCCATCTTTTCCAACTCGGGAACGATCAACGCGTTGTATTGGCAGATGGTTTTATTTTTGTTAAATGCGTGCTCACTGGTTACAGGGGTTGTGGTGGCGAAAATGATCTTGTCGGTGCTCTTTTTCAGAACTTTTGCGATACGGAGCATTGTATCTACATAGAGCTCCGGGGCGGTGAAGGGACCGTCTCCGAACAGATCACATACATCCCAAAGACCGTTGTTCCAATGGATGATATCTGCATTGGCAATGGCGCTTCTGTTGTCGTGCAACATTCTTAACGTATAGGATGAGAATCGGCAGTTTTCTTTGGGTTGCCATACCGAGTATTCCTCACCGAGAAGTGCGGGAACCAGTGTTCCGTAACCAATTTGACGAATTGAGTCGCCTAAAAGCACTACGTTTTTCATATTTTCTTTCTCCTTTTATTTGAGTTCATAGCTGCCGTCAGTTTTCATTGTGAGGGTAGTTTCGTAAAAGGATTTGAGGGCATTTACCATATGCCGTGTATCCTCTGCGCCTGCCGTTTCATAGGCAGAATGCATGGCAAGCTGCGCGAGACCGATATCCACGGTATTGAGGGATACTTGGGTATTGGCAATATTGCCTAGAGTGGAGCCACCTGCCATATCAGCACGATTGGTATAGAATTGGAAGGGGACCTTGGCCTTTTCGCATACCAAACGGAAAATGCTTGCGGATATCGCATCGGTTGTGTATTTTTGATTGGCATTGTATTTGATGACTACACCGTGATTCATAAAGACCGAGTGATTTTTATCGGCATATTCGGGGTGGTTGGGGTGCACGGCATGAGCATTGTCTGCCGAGACAAGAAAACTGTTGGCGATCTTGCGACGGTATTCGGTGCTGTCGGGGACGATGCGCTCAAGGACATCGGTAAGAAATGTGGAGGCGGCTCCTTGCTTGGTTTGACTTCCCACTTCCTCGTTGTCAAAAAGGCAATAGACGGGGCAATTTTGCACATTGTCAGCTTGCAGAAATGCGGTGAGGGCAGAAAAGGCACACTGCAGATCGTCAAGTCTCGGTGCCGCGATCAGATCGTTCCACTCCACACCTTTCTCGGGGTTATAGACAAATAAATCGGTGGCGAGAATATCGTTTTCGGAGATTCCCACGCTTTCCGCAATACGAGGACGAAGTGCATTCTTTTGACAGTCGGTGCCGACGAGGGGAAGCATATCTGCGGCGGGATTGTAGCTCATTCCGTCATTGGCGTTGCGATTCATGTGGATAGCGACATTGGGAATGATGACTGTGGGAGCTGCGAGGTCAACAAGCTTGACAGCAATGCCGTTTTCGGTGCGTACCGTGATGCGACCGGCGATCGAAAGCGGTCTGTCCATCCAAGATGCGCACAGCATACCGCCGTATTTTTCCGTGGAAAGACGAACATAATGGCTGTCCGAAATCTCGGCGTTTTCCTTGATCTTGAAACAGGGGCTGTCACTGTGAGTTGCTGTCATCATGAAGCCGCTAAAATCGGAATTGGGCATACGAAAGGCAATCAGCGACGAGCCGTTACGCGTTACAAAATAGTGTTCGCCTGCCGTAAGCTCCCACGAATCGCTTTCACAAAGCTCGCGGTATCCTTGTCCGCGGAGCATGGCGGCAGTATGTGCCACTGCGTGGTAAGCTGTGGGGGAGGCGGCGATGTAATCAAATAAATGTTGGTTCATAATGTTTCTCCATCCGCTAAATATTGTATCATAGCAGTTGCCGCTGGGCAACCGTAAATTTCGATCAAGTCAGCACAAATTGGTCTTGTATTCGAAAAGCTTTGTGTTGTAAACGCAACAGATTTCGTGGGTGTCATTCAGGAGGACAAGATAGAACTCGTCTCCGATCAAGGAGGTATTGCAAAGTCCCGTTCCGCTCATATGATACAGATCGCTCCATTGGTAATTATAGGGGGGGACACGCCAGCTTTGGGAGGAAAAGTAGAAAACGGTTACCGTTTTGAAGCTCTGCCGATGGTTGTATTCCTCGACTGTTTCCTCAACGATGTTGACCAGCCGATCCTTGACAACTGTATAAGATGCGTATACGGGCTCGGTCGTTTTCGGGGTGTGTTGCAGTTTGATGATATACCACACCAAAAAGATTGCGGCCACGGCAAGAAAAGGGAGTCCGATTTTCCACGTTGCAACCAAAGTCAGCAGAATGCCAAGGGCTGCGAATGGAATGAAAAAATGAAGGAATTTATTGGTTACGTCTTCCCAGCATTGCGCACGGTAGAAGGGAATATCCAATTTGATTTTTTCGTCGGTCAGTATTTCTTTTCGCATACGACTCTCCCTTTACAAATTATTTTCTATATTATACCCCCTTTTTTTTAGCTTGTCAAGGTTGGAAAAGTACAAATTGTTTTCCATATGATACACCTTTTTTCGGCTTGTCGAGGTTGGAAGAGAAAAAGGGAAACGCTATGAAACGCTTCCCTTAAACCTATGAATTTTAGTTGGTGTAGTTATCGAAGTAACCCTGAACCAATACCACGGGGGTACCCTTGTCGCCCGAGCCGCTGGTCAAGTCGCAAAGAGAGCCGATCAAGTCGGTGAGCTGACGGGGGGTTGTACCTTGCGATGCCATGTTGCCCACAAGGTTGCTCTGCTTGGCGCGGATGCTGGCAGAAATGGCTTCCTTGAGTGCTTCGCCCGAAAGATCCTTATAGTCGTTGTCGGCAAGGTATTTGAGCTTGAGCTCGTTGGGGGTGCCGATTAGACCGTCGGTATATGCGGGAGAAACGACAGGATCGGCCAATTCCCAAATTTTACCTTGAGGATCCTTGAAAGCACCGTCGCCGTAGACCATGACCTCAACGTGCTTGCCTGTGGCTTTGAGCACGCGATCTTGAATGTCGAGCACCAAGTTGCGGCACTCACGGGGGAACAACTTGACGGAATCCTCAGTGGATTTGTTGGAACCGAGGAGTCCGTACTTTTCGTTACAACCGCTACCGTTGACGGGGGCGGTCAAAATGTCGTCCAGACTGCAAACTACCTTGGCACCTGCCGCAAGAAGGATTCGCTTGGTGCGTGCACGGGTATGAATATCACAGTTAATGACGCAATCGGTATAATTGAGGATGGTTTTTGCCTGGTTGGCAAAGACGATCTCCACCTCGGCGCCGCAGGAGCGGATGAGATCGCCGTAGTAGGCCACATAATCCACACCTGTGAACTCGTGCTTGTTTTCACCGAACAGCTCGCGGTATTTTTCAAGCGAGAGAACATCGCAGTAAGGATTTACACCTGCCGCATCGATCTTGTCGAGGCTGACCAACTCATTGCCCACTTCATCGGAGGGATAGCTGAGCATTAGAACCACTTTCTTGCAGCCCTTAGCAATGCCGCGCAAACATATAGCGAAGCGGTTACGGGAGAGGATGGGGAAGATGACACCCACGGTTTCTCCGCCCAATTTCGCCTTGACATCAGAGGCAATATCATCCACCGATGCATAGTTTCCCTGCACACGGGCAACGACCGACTCGGTAATCGAGATAACATCGCGGTCATTCAGTTCAAAGCCTTCGATTTCGGCGGCTTCCAACACACTGTTCGTAACGATAGCGGCCAGATCGTCGCCTTCGCGGAAGATGGGACAACGAATACCCCTTGAAACTGTACCGACTCTTCGTTCTTTCTTTTCCATGGTTTGATCCTTTCCGTCGCGGGCGTGCACTCGGCACGGATCCACGGCTCGCAGAAGCTTTCTGCGAAAAATTTATGAAGAATTATAAAGGAATTATCTTGGAGAATTTTGAAAATTATTCCCACTCAATGGTTCCGATCGGCTTAGGGGTGAGATCAAGCAGGACGCGGTTGATGCCCTCGACCTCGTGGGTGATTCGATCGGTGATATGATGAAACAATACATAAAAAATTTCCTCAATAATAACAAACATAGCATCGGTGGTGTTGACGGCGCGGATGATCGCGGGCCAGCCTTCATAGCGTTTGTCATCTCTCACACCGACACTCTTGAAGTCGGGCACAGCGATGAAGTATTGCCAAACCTTTTCGGCAAGACCGCTCTTATCGAATTCTTCACGGAGAATGGCGTCGGCCTCGCGAAGTGCGTGCAGACGGTCACGGGTGATGGCACCCAAGCAACGAACGCCGAGACCGGGACCGGGGAAGGGCTGACGGTATACCATGCCGTGGGGCAGACCCAAAGCCTCGCCTACCACGCGAACCTCGTCTTTATAGAGAAGCTTTACGGGCTCGACAAGCTCAAAGTTCATATCCTCGGGAAGACCGCCCACATTGTGGTGTGCCTTTACGCCGTGGGATTCCAAAATGTCGGGATAAATGGTGCCTTGGGCAAGGAAGGAGATGCCTTCCAACTTAGAGGCTTCCTCTGCAAAGACATTGATGAACTCCCCACCGATGATCTTACGCTTTTTCTCGGGATCGTTGACACCCTTCAAAAGGTCAAGGAAGCGGTCAGTGGCATCCACATAGACCAGATTGGCATCCAGCTCCTTGCCGAAGACCTCAATGACCTGCTCGGATTCACCCTTGCGCATCAAACCGTGGTTGACATGAACACAAGTCAACTGCTTGCCGATTGCCTTGATCAACAGGGCGGCCACAACGGACGAATCCACTCCTCCGGAGAGGGCGAGAAGAACTTTTTTATCACCGACTTGCGCGCGAACCTCGGCAACCTGTTCTGCGATGAAAGCATCGGCCAGTGCCTTGGTGGTAATGCGTTGCATAGTTTCGGGGCGTTTGATGATTTGCATGGTTTTTTCCTCCGAAAAACAAAAAATTGCATAATGTGATCTAACTTAATCATTATAGCAGAAAATGAGCAATTTTGCAAGAGTTTTTTATTCGGTTTTATGACTTTTTTTGGAAATTTTTGCCGATAAAAATAGGGCAAAATCACAATTTGACGGAAAGCGATGCGAAGTCCGCCGATTTGTAACAATTCTTTGTTGACAAGCGGACTTTTTTGGAGTATAATTAAAAAGATAACTTTTTATATGATTTCAAGAGATGTTTGCTTTTTTACAGAAAGGATGGCGAAAAATATGTCAGCAAAGCGGGACAAGCTTACACGGCGGCAGGTGATTCTTTCCCTTTTGTCCGCGTCGGTGCTTCCTTTTACCGTGACGGTCTTTGGACCTTATGAGATATTTGTCAATAATAAAAGTGAATTTTCATTTGCGGCGGGAGACTTTATGTGGTTTTCGGTGTTGCTTGGGCTTATTGCCTTTGCGGCGATCGGGGGGCTGCTAATGTCGCTCCGAGGAAAGGCTTTTATGGTAGGCTTTTCCGTGGTCTCATGGTTGTCGCTCATGGCATTTTTGCAAGGAAATTTCCTTAATTTCGGCATGGATTCGTTGGCATCGGATGGGTTGGAAAGCGCACCGGAAACGTGGCTGGCTGTAATCAATTTGGTGATTTGGCTTGTCTTGGGGGCGGCAATCGTGTTTGCGGCGCTCAAGATCAAAGATACCTCGCTTTTTACGAGCCTTGCTTCCATTGTCCTTGTCATGGTCATCGGCGTACAGGTTATCAACATGGGTGTTGGCGCTATTACGGGCGCGCTGAATGCCGAGGACAGTAGCATGGATCCCGAGGATGACAGCTATAAGAGTGTCAATGCCATTCTTACCGACGAGGGAATGTTTGAGGTATCCGATAAGGGCAATGTTATCGTTATCATTCTTGACCGATTTGATGTGAAATATTATCAGCGGCTGCTGGAGTTTGATCCGAGTTTCTTTTCCTCGCTTGACGGATTTACCTACTATGACAATAATATGTCACTTTACTCGCGCACCTATCCGTCTATTACCTATATGCTGACGGGAATGGAGCAGGATTTTGAGATGACTGCCGAGACCTACTTTGAGACTGCCTATCGCGGCTCGGACTTTTTCTCCGATCTCAAGAAAAACGGATATGATATCGGACTCTATACGGAATATTATTATGCTTACCGAAATGCCAATGTTCTTTACGGAATTGCCGATAATATCAAGGCATTCAACGACTATCGGATCACAAGTGTCAGTGGGCTTACCGCCAACATGATCGCGCTGTCGGCTTACCGATATATCCCGACTGTGTTCAAGGGTATGATCAATGTCAGCTCGGGAGATTTCGGAAAGTTTATTGAATACGACAACGGCGATGAGGAAGATTCTATCCCTCGCTATGTGACCGATGATGCGGCAACTTATGCCAAGTTCCGCCGAGAGGGTGTTACGGTGACTTCGAGTGAAAACAAGAAATTCACCTTTCTCCATCTCAACGGCTGTCACAGCCCCTTCACCATGGACGAGAACGGAAACCGTGTGGAGGATGGGACGTCGCTCCCTGCGATTCGCGGTGTGTTTAAGATGATTTTTGAGTATTTTGAACAGCTTAAAGCAGCAGGGCTTTACGAGGATGCTACCATCATTATTACAGGTGACCATGCGGCCTCGGACAGCGACAAGATAGATCTTGGTAAGCAGAAGGTGACCTCTTTGTTTGTCAAGCCTTCGGGCAGTGCCGAGACGCCTCTTGCATATTCTTCGGCACCCGTTTGTCAAGAATCTTTGCGTGCTGAGATCGTCAAGTCGGCGGGTATCATGACCGAGAATGATTACGGTGTTGCTTTTTCCGATGTGACCGAGGATGCCGATGTTGTGCGGCGATACTGTTTTGAAAAGACACTGGAGGACGGCACACATCAGATCGTGGAATATCGGGTAACGGGCGATGCCAATGATTTTTCCAACTGGGAACTCGTGGATCGTCATAACATTGGGCGGCTTTACAAATAAGGAGGATAAAATATGTTTGATACCTTGATGAACTATATTTGTATCCCCTTTGGATATATTATGAAATTTTGCTGGCAGTTGGTGGAGAACTACGGGTTGGCCATTCTGCTGTTTACGCTGATCTCCAAGGTCATTTTGCTTCCTGTGGGCATTTGGGTGCATAAAAATTCCATCAAAATGGTGCGCATCCAGCCCGAGATCAATTTTCTCAAGGCAAGATACTACGGGGATCTTGACACGGTGGCTAACGAGCAGTCCAAGCTGTTTAAGCGTGAAAAGTACAGCCCCGCAGCCTCTATTGTTTCGCTGGTGCTTCAGCTCTTCTTCCTGTCAGCGATTATCGAGATCATTTACCATCCGCTGACCTATCTGTTGGGGCTTCCCGCAGAGACGGTTGCCGCGCTTGGCGAAAAGCTCAAGGTGGATATGGCGGCCTCGGCAGCAGAGATCAATATTGTGCAGGCCGTGAAGAACGCTACCTCTGTGGTGCTGGATGCGGCGACCGATGCGCGCATTGCCGGTCTTGCTTTTAAATTCCTCGGCTTCGATATTTCCGTGGTGGCGAGTGAGGCTTGGGGAAAGAACATCATTGTTCCGTTGACGGCAGGTCTGTCGGCATGGCTGTTCTGTGATTCTCAAAACCGAATGAATGTGCTTCAGCATGAGCAGAGCAAGCTCAGTCAGTACGGCATGATGATCTTTTCGGTGGGACTTTCGCTTTATCTTGGATTCTTCGTTCCTGCGGGGATCGCGCTTTATTGGATGGCCAGCAATCTTTTTGCCATCGTTCAGCAGATTTTGCTCAATGCGTGGATCAATCCCAAGAAGCACGTGGATTATGAGGCGCTTGAGGAGAGTCGCCGTGCTCTTGCCGCCATTGAGGCGCTTGACAGTGAGCGCGGAGAGAGAGCCAAAGAGTTGAAAAAGCGGGAACGCGAGGATTATAAGCGTTTCTTTAAGGTGGCTAATAAGCGCATTGTCATTTATTCCGAAAAGAGTGGATTTTACAAGTATTTTGAGGATTTGATGCGCGAGCTGTTTGTGCTGTCCAATGTGACGATCCACTATGTGACCGGTGACCCCGATGACAAGATCTTCGGACTTGCACAAACCAATTCCAAACTGCGGGCATACTATGTTGGCAACAAGAAGCTGATCACGCTGATGATGAAAATGGACGCCGATATGGTACTTATGACCACACCCGATCTGGAAAAATATTATATCAAACGATCGCTCTGGCGCAAGGATATTGAGTATATCTATGTTCCTCACGACCCTATGAGTGTGCATATGGGGTTGCGCGAGAATGCGTTGGATCATTTTGATACTGTTTTCTGCACAGGTCCTCATGTGGAGAGGGAAGTGCGCGCCACCGAAGCCGTTTACGGGTTGCCGAAAAAGACCTTGGTGCAATTCGGATATCCGCTTTCCGAAAAATTGAGAGAGTTGGGCGAGAACAATCCTCCCGACCATCGCGGCGGCAGAAAGAAAATACTTATCGCGCCCTCTTGGCAGGAAGATAATGTGCTGGACAGTTGCTTGGATGGCTTGATCGAAAAGCTGTACGGTGATGCGTATCGCTTGGTGGTTCGTCCTCATCCCGAGTATGTCAAGCGTTTTGGCGATAAGATGCGGGCAGTGACCGAAAAGTATGCCCATCTGGTGGGTGACGGGCTCGAGTTTGAGCTTGATTTTTCCAAAAACAGCTCGATCTATGATTCTGATCTTATGATCACCGACTGGTCGGGTATTTCCTGTGAATTTTGCTATGCTACGGGCAGACCCGCGCTCTTTATCAACACCGCCATGAAGGTGGAAAATCCCAATTGGCAAAAAATCGACTGCGTTCCCGTGGAGGTCTCGCTTCGCAATCGAATTGGTGTGGCGATCGAGAAGGAAGATGTTGCGAAGGCTGATGAGATCGTGGCACTCTTGATTGAAAAGACAGAGGAATATCGCGACAAGATCGATGAGGCTTATCACGAGCATTTCTTCAACATCGGTCATTCGGCTCATGTAGGAGCTTTGTATATTCTCGGACAGCTTCGGAAACGTCAGAATCAAAATAAAGAAAGTGAGAAAAAATGATGAAAAAAATGATGCTTTGTTTCCTTACTCTTTGCACGGCGGTGCTTTTCCAGATGTCGGCTTTTGCTTACATTGATCCCAGTGTGGTATCGGGGTTGGTCACGGCGGTCGCCGGTGTTCTTGTAGCTTGCAGTGCGGCTTTCTTTGTCATTTGGCGACGCGTTCGTTCCAAGGTCTCCAAGACCCTTGGCATTGATGAAAATGCAGGCAAGGAGGTTGAGGATGAGTTGACCATCAGCGCGGAAGCTGAAAGCGAGTTGAGTGACGAGGAAGAAAACAAGAGATAAAAACGGGTTGCTTTTGGATTTTTCAAAATATCTGTTGATTTTTTGGCGTTTTTATAGTATAATATTTATTACAACACGAAACAAAGAATTAAAGCCTCCAAAGGGCGAGAGGAGTATATGAATGCAGATCAACGAACTTTATGAGCTTTGGAAAAAGGAATGTGATGGGAACGCGGAGCTTTCCGCCGACCTTGAGGGGCTTTCCAAAGAAGATATCTTTGACCGTTTTTACCGTGAGTTGGATTTCGGAACCGCAGGGCTCCGTGGCGTGCTCGGTTCGGGTACCAATCGAATGAATATTTATACTGTGGCGCGTGCTTCGGCGGGTGTTGCAGAGTATTTGCTGGCTTCGGGCGGCAAAAAGAGAAGCAGTGTGGCCATTGCCTATGATAGCCGCAACAATTCCGAGTTGTTTGCCAAAACCTCGGCTGCCGTGTATGCGGGACGGGGTCTCAAGGTGTTCCTGTATCCCTTCCTTATGCCCACACCCGCTCTTTCCTATGCGGTGCGCAATTTGGGATGCGATGCGGGTGTTGTTGTGACCGCGAGCCACAATCCTGCCAAGTATAACGGATACAAGGTATATGGCTCCGACGGTTGTCAGATCACCGAAGATGCGGCGGCAAAGATTCTTGCGGCAATCGAGAAGACTCCTTATTTTGAGCCCCTTCCCGATTTCGACACGTTGCTTGCCAATGGCGATATCGAGTACATTGGTGATGATATTATCAACGGTTTTATTTCCGATGCCGTGGCTTGTGCCAAATCGGGACGCGAAGGGGAGCGCAACCTCAAATTGGTCTATACGCCTTTGAACGGTGCGGGTGAGATGTGTGTCACCAAGGCACTTTCCATGGTCGGTTTCTGTGATGTGACTGTTGTGTCCGAGCAGCAGAAGCCCGACGGCAATTTCCCCACTTGTCCCTATCCCAACCCCGAGATCAAAGAGGCTTTGGCTTTGGGATTGGAACTGATGCAAAAGACGGGTGCCGATCTGCTTCTTGCTACCGACCCCGACTGTGACCGTGTCGGTACGGCGGTTCCCGTAGGCGATTCCTATCGCTTGATTACGGGTAATGAGATGGGTGTGATGCTTTTGGATTATCTGTGCCGAGAAAAGACGGCGGCGGGCAAGATGCCTCGCGATCCCATGGCTGTCAAGTCCATCGTGACTACCGACATGACTTATGAGGTTGCCAAAAAGTACGGCGTTCGTATTGTGGATGTGCTGACCGGCTTCAAATATATTGGTGAGCAGATCGCTCTGCTTGAGGAAAAGAATTCGGCAGAAAGCTATCTTCTGGGATTTGAAGAAAGTTATGGATATTTGTGTTCTCCCTTTGTGCGCGATAAGGATGGTGTTTCGGCTTCGGTGCTGATCTGTGAGATGGCTGACTACTATCGCCGTGAGGGTAAGACTTTGGCTGACCGACTGGATGAGCTTTATGCCGAGTTTGGTGCTTATCGCAATTTTGTAGACAGCTTTGCCTTTGAAGGCAGTGCGGGTATGGATAAGATGCGCTCCATCATGGAAAAGCTTCGCGCGACACCTCCCTCCGAGGTGCTTGGTCGCAAGCTGGTTTGCATTAATGACTACCTTAAGCGCGAGAGCGTAACGGCGAGCGGCGAGAAGAGTGTCTTGACATTGCCCAAGTCCAATGTTCTCAAATTCGTCTTTGAGGACGGTCTTGCAATTATTGCCCGTCCTTCGGGAACCGAACCCAAACTTAAAATTTACTATACCGTAAAGGCCGATTCCATGCAGGCTGCCGATGAGATGCTGGCAAAGCTTGCCGGTAAGGATGGGGTATTTGCAGCGGAAGTGCTCGGTTGATTCTTGAGTTTGGCAATTGAATACTGATATGTAGAGATTTGGAGATACATGAAAACAGAAGGGGAAAAATGCCACCTTCTGTTTCCGTGTATCTTTTTTTAGTGTCAAAATTAAAATGAACATAAAAAAGGAGACAAAACAATGTATGATGTGGTAATCATCGGCGCGGGCGTCGTTGGCGGAATGACCGCGCGCGAGTTGGCAAGATACCAATTGCGTGTTTGCCTGCTCGAAAAGGAAAACGACGTGGCCATGGGTGCGACCAAGGCCAACAGTGCCATCGTTCATGCGGGCTTTGATGCTCATGAGGGAAGCCTGAAGGCCAAGCTCAATGTTCGCGGCTCGGAAATGATGGAAAAGGTGGCGGGCGAGCTTGGTGTTAAGTACCGCCGTAACGGTTCTTTGGTTCTCGCTTTCAACGATGGGGACATGGAGACGGTCAAGGAGCTTTACGCGCGCGGAAACCAAAACGGCGTCAAGGAGCTTCGCGTTCTTACGGCGGAGGAAGTGCGTGCCATGGAGCCTGCCCTTTCCGATAATGTGGTTGGTGCGCTTTATGCTCCTACGGGTGCTATCATTTGCCCTTATGAGCTTAATATTGCTTCGGTCGGTAATGCGATGGACAACGGTGTTGAACTTAAGCGCAATTTCGGGGTGATAGGTATCGAAAAGGAGTCGGATGGGTTTGTAGTCCGCTCGGCATCCGAGAGTGTCAAGGCACGCTATGTGGTCAATGCCGCAGGTGTGCAGTCGGATGAGGTTGCCAAGCTGGCGGGCGATGAAAGCTTTTTCATCACGCCTCGCCGCGGAGAGTATCTGCTGTTTGATAAGGAATGCGGCAACACGGTCAATTGTACTATCTTCCGCACTCCCTCCAAGATGGGTAAGGGTATTCTCGTGACTCCCACCGTAGACGGCAATTTGCTTCTCGGTCCCACGGCGGAAAACATCGAGGATAAGGAGGATCGTTCCACCACGGCTCCGGGTCTTTCCGGTGTTATGAAGAATGCCGCCGAGGTGCTCAAGACCGTTCCCGGGGGAAAGACTATCACCTCGTTCTGTGGACTTCGTGCTACTGGAAGCACGGGTGACTTCATTATTAATAATCCCGTTCACGGCTTTGTGAATGCTGCCGGCGTGGAGAGCCCCGGACTTTCCTCCGCTCCTGCCATTGCCGAGTACATCCGCGACCTGCTTGCTGCCGACGGCCTTGAGCTTGTGGCAAAGGCAGATTTTAATCCCATTCGTCCTGCCGCTCATGCCTTCCGTGAGATGGATATGGCGGGCAAGAATGAGGTGATCAAAAAGGATCCTCGCTACGGCAAGATGGTTTGTCGCTGTGAGGGCATTACCGAAGGCGAGATCGTGGCTGCCATCCACGACAATCCTCCCGCACTCGATATCGACGGCGTGAAGCGTCGCACCAGAAGCGGAATGGGACGTTGCCAAGGCGGCTTCTGCTCTCCCTATGTTGTGGAGATCTTGGCTCGTGAGCTGGGTGTAGCCTATGAGTCGGTGACAAAATCCGGCAAAGGCTCTATCGTCAACTACGGTAAAACCAAGTAAGGAGGACGAAAAAATGGAAAAGAGAGATCTGGTAATTATCGGCGGCGGTCCTGCAGGAATGGCAGCGGCTGTCAGCGCATATGATAAAGGCATTCGTAACATGGTCATTCTTGAGCGTGATTCGCGTTTGGGCGGCATTTTGACCCAGTGCATTCACAATGGATTCGGTCTTCATCGCTTTGGTGAGGAGTTGACCGGTCCCGAGTACGCATGGCGCTATGAAGAAATGGTGCGTGAACGCGGAATCGAGGTTATGACCGATACTATGGTTTTGGATATTGCCGATGACAGAAAAGTGACGGCAATGAACAGTACTCGCGGTGTTTTTGAGATTGAGGCGGGTGCGGTCATTCTTGCAATGGGATGCCGAGAGAGACCTCGTGGGGCACTCAATATCGCCGGAACAAGACCTGCGGGTATCTTTACGGCGGGTACGGCACAGAAGTTTGTTAACATTAAGGGATATATGCCCGGAAAAGAGGTTGTTATTCTCGGTTCCGGTGATATCGGTTTGATCATGGCCAGACGTATGACTTTGGAGGGCGCGAAGGTTCATGCCGTTTGTGAGTTGATGCCTTACTCGGGCGGTCTTGCGCGTAATATTGAGCAGTGCTTGAATGACTTTGGCATTCCGCTTAAACTCAGCCATACTGTGGTAGAGATTCACGGTCGTGAGCGCGTGACCGGTGTTACCATTGCCAAGGTGGATGAGAACCGCCGTCCCATTCCCGAAACTCGTGAGTACATTCCTTGCGACACGCTTCTGCTTTCTTGCGGATTGATTCCCGAGAATGAGCTGACGCGCGGTGCGGGTATTGCCATTGACGGCAAAACCAATGGCGCAGTGGTTGATCAAGACCGTCAGACCTCCATGGAAGGTGTATTTGCCTGCGGTAATGTACTTCATGTTCACGATCTTGTGGACTATGTTTCTGCCGAGGCGGAGATCGCGGGACGTGCAGCTGCCGATTACATAGAGGGCAGAGGTCGTGCCAAGGCTGATGTTACTGTTGTGACTGACGGAAAGGTTCGTTATACCGTTCCTCAGAGCATTCGCTCGGATGCCGATGCCGAGATCTATTTCCGCGTGTCGGACATCTATCGCAATGTGACGCTGTCTGTCAAGGATGGTGACGAGGTGCTTTATACCGCGAAAAAGATCAAGATGGCTCCCGGCGAAATGGAAAGCGTCAAGGTCAAGAAGGAGCTTTTGGTAGGCAGAGGCGGCCATACCATCATGCTCTCTTTGTGTGAGAATTGAGAAAGGAAGGGAACTGTTATGACAAGAAATTTGACTTGTATCGTATGCCCTCGCGGCTGTGATCTTACTGTGACCCTTGAAGAAGGAAAGGTTATTTCGGTATCAGGCAACGCCTGTCGCCGCGGTTTGACTTATGCTGAAAATGAATGTACTCACCCTGTTCGCACCGTAACCTCTACTATGGCGTGTGAGGATGGAACGGTAATCGCGGTCAAGACCGACAAAGCCATTCCCCGTGAGTTGGTTTTTGAGTGCATGAAGGAGATCAATGCTCATAAGGCACCTGTCGGAACCAAGATCGGTGATGTGCTGATCGAGGGACTTTTGGGAACGGATGCTCGTGTGATCGCTACGCAGAATGCCTGAGGAAACAGAAAATGGATATAAAAAAGATACTGGAGTCTCTTGAAAACTGTCCCTGCGGTCGGGAACATGCTTTTGATACCGAGCGCGTGGAGATCGGCAGGGGGCTTGTGAAAGAGGCAGGAGCGATTCTCAATGAAGCCAAATTCCCCAAGAAGATGCTGTTGGTGGCCGACATTAATACCATGGGCGCATCGGTGGGACTTTTGGATTCCTTGGAAGCCCATGGATTCGAGGTCAAAAAGCTGATCTACGATTGTATGGAGTATGCTCGTGTGGAGCAGGTGCGTGAGGTTGAAGCAGCTGCGGCGGACTGCGATGCTATCCTTTCCGTGGGGACGGGCTCGCTGAATGACATTTGCCGTGTGGCCTCTTACCGAACGGAAAAAGATTTTTGCATTTTCGCTACGGCACCTTCTATGGACGGCTTTGCGTCGGATACTGCGCCTATTATTGAAAATTCTTTCAAGTCCTCTTGGCAAGCCAAACAGCCCCGCATCATCATTGCTGACACCGAGATACTGGCGGCAGCACCCGATGAACTGAAATCGGCAGGCTTCGGTGATATGGTGGCGAAGTACATAGGTCTTGTGGATTGGCGGATTGCGCAGCTTTTGATCGGAGAGTATTACTGTGACCGTGTTGCGGCTCTCACCGAAGACGCGGTAAAGCGTATTGTGGCTTTGGCCGATCGCATTCTTGACAAGGATCCCGAGGCGGCAGGTGCTGTAATGGAGGCATTGGTGCTGACAGGACTTGCTATGAAACTGGCACGCTGTTCCCGTCCTGCGTCGGGAGCGGAGCACGTGGTTTCCCATTATTGGGAGTGCCACAAGGTGATCGATGGAATCTGGCCGGAGTATCACGGCAAAAAGGTAGGGGTGGCTACGGTCATCTGTAACCGCGTTTACCGCAAAATTGCCGAGAGTCATTTGACTGTCAAGGCGCAGAAGGATCCTACCGACTGGGCGGTGGTCGATTCCAAGTTCCATGAGCGGCTTCGGGGGGACGTGAAGAAACTGAATTCCCCCACTATCACCGACCTGGTGACACCCGAGTCCGTTGAGCAGAATTGGGATAAGATCCGTGCGATCATTCTCAACACACTCCCCTCGGATGAGACCCTGATGAAACTCATGAAGGCGGCCGGTGCGGTGACCGAGCCGGAGGATGTTCACGTTTCTCGCGAATTCCTTCTTGATGGATTCCGCTACAGCGCTTATATGCGTTACCGTCTCACCCTTCTTCGCCTTCTCCCCATGCTTGGCATGGATGTGGCGGAATATATTTGATTCTGACCCCAAAAAACGGAACGAAAGTTGCGGAGACAGAAGTTTGTGGGTAATCTTCTGTTTTTACACTTTTGTTCCCGTTTTTTATTTGTAGGGAAATAAAAGCAAGCGGCGTTGTGCGAAACGGTTGGACGCGAGGAGGTCGCTTTTTGAAAAAAGCTCCGCAAAAACTTTTCTAATGCGCCCTGCTGAATTGAGCGAACTTATGGAGGTTTGCCATGTTTGCACAAACTCCAAAAGGACGCAATAGAAAAGTTTTTTGCGGAGCTTTTTTTCAAAAAAGCGACCTCCCCGCGCCCACAGGCGCAAAAAAAGGAGCCGCAGAGCAGCTCCTTGATTTATTGACTTATTTTTCGTCGTTCTTGTCTTTTTCGATCTTGTCATCAACCTTGTCAAGGGTCTTCTTGGCAAAGTCTTTTCCGCCAAGACCGAAGGCCAATGCGAATGCAACGGCAACAGCGGCAAGGGTAACAACGAAGGCTGTGTTGACAATGGTGGAAGCGATTTCAAGCTGGCTGAGGATCATGAAGCCTGCAAGAACGTAGATGGCGATCTTGACGATCTTGGCAAGACCTGCGGCCTTCTCATTGTTCTTGACAATAGCACTTTCAAGCATACCTGCGCCGATGAAAGCAACCAGTACGATGATCGCGGACTTAACAACCAAGGGAAGGTAGGCAACGATTGCCGTTACAATGGTTGTAAGGATGGTCAGGTGAAGCGCTTCGATACCCTGAGCAACCACAAAGAGGATGATGAGGGTTCTTACGATGTTTACGACTACCTTGGTAGCGGATGCCTTGATTTGAGGAAGAACCTTCTTGACAATGCCGTCGAAGTTAACGCCGATGAGGACGTTGGTAAGGAGTCCGCAAGCGATGTTGGTAACCAACAGACCGCAAGAGATAACCACAGCGGCAAGAATGATGGAGGGGATAGCACCGAAGATGGTTCCGACAATGCTGAGAGCGGGACCGGAAACCGCATCAATGTTGAGAACGGTGAGAGCCTGAACGATGGTGATGAGAATGATCACAGACATTACGATCTTAACGATAATGTCGGAGAGGAGAACCACGTTCTTTTCCTCGTCTTCTCTTGCTACGAAGCGGTCGATCTTGGTCTTGCTCAAAAGCACGGCAACGATCTGACCGACGAGAAGGGCAATGAAAATACCAACATAGATAAGGATACCTGCCGCAACGATGTTAGGAAGGTAGTTGATGAAGCGAGCCGCCAAGGTTGTGATAGGCGAGGATGCTTCATGAAGCCCCAGTGCGTTGAGCGCGGAGGGGAGGAAGAGCAGGAAAACAACGATGAATACCAGTTTTCCTACCAAGGACATCGATGTGCCGACCTTGCCTTCGTTAACGCCCCATTTGTCAAGAACCTTATCAAGCTTGATGAGCTTCAAGAGACCGGTTGCGATAACCTTTGCGAGAAACGCTGCGCCAAAGGCAAGGAGAAGGTAAACGATGAATTGAACGAACCCAATGGACCAAATTTTTGCGAGAGTCGCCAAAAAGTTGTCAAACATTTCTGAACCCATAAGTAAAATCTCCTTTTTCTTGATTTTTAAATTGAAATCAAATTCAATTTGTTGTAATATATTATAGCACAGTGACAAAAAAATGTCAACCTTTATTCGAGAAATGGAGAGCTTTTTTTGCACAAAAAAACGCAGGGAGCGGTGTCTCTGCGCTTTGTGTTTTATTGTTGGTCTGCATTTTTTCCGAAAGCCTCCGGATGCTTACTCGCAGTCAAACCGTGTTCCTGTGATTTCAGGGATGGATCTTCCTGCGGTCATTTCTCGGATTCGATCGATCAGCTGATCTTCCTTTTGGGATTTTATTGCGAATTTTACGGTGACACTGTCGGCATACTCCGTATCGTCGATCAGGGCAGAGAATCGGGGGAGCTCGGCTGATATTTTCTGATAGTCGGGATAAGAGCAGGTCAGGGAAAATTCGGTATAAGGCTCAAAAACCGCGATCTCGGCGGCATCAAGTGCCATTTTGGCAGCGGCGGAATACGCGCGGACAAGACCGCCGGCACCCAAAAGAATGCCTCCGAAATAACGGGTGACAACGATACACGCATCGTCTACTCCCGATTTGCGGAGCACATCAAGAACGGGGATTCCTGCGGTACCTTGCGGCTCACCGTCATCGGAATATCTGGCAGTCACACCGTTATTCAAGGTATAGGCGAACACATTGTGTCGCGCATCACCGTGCTTGCCGCGGATGCGTTTGACAAACTCCATAGCCTCTGTCTCGGATTTGACCGGTTTAGCATAGCCAATAAAGACCGAGCGTTTTTCCTCAAACTCGGCAGAAGCTTCTTTGCGCAGGGTCACATACTGTTTGGTTTCTGCCATGATCATTCCTCCTCGCGGACGGGGGGCGCGGTGTCATATTTGCGGAGCATCCCACGCACCTTGGCATCCACTGTGGCTCTCACCGTGACGCCGTCAGCGCCGTATTCCACCTCTTCAACTGTGGCATTTTTATATAGAATGTTAAGCGCCCCTTGCTCGGCATTGGGGATGATGAAGGTGGCGAGGGTCTTGCCGTCATGAAGGATGGTTTCCAGCATCTCGGCCAGCTTATCGACTCCCTCACCGCTTTTGGCAGAAATGCAAACACTGTGCTCGTCATGAGTATTGATGACAGAGGATGGCGGGACAGCCATACCCGCATCGCATTTGTTGAAGACGTACAGTGTGGGCTTTCCTGCGGCCCCCAATTCGGAAAGGAGCTCTTGTGTTACGCGCAGTTGAGAGGGATATTCCTCGTCCGACGCATCCACCAAGATCATGAGAACATCGGCATAAACGGCCTCGTCCAGTGTGGACTTGAAGGCTTTGACCAGATGGTGGGGGAGGTTGCGAATGAAGCCTACCGTGTCGGTCAGAAGGACACTTTCGCCACCGGGAAGCTCAAATTTGCGCGTTGTGGGATCCAATGTGGCGAACAGCTTGTCCTCGGCTAAAATGCCGGCATCGGTCAAGCGGTTCAAGAGGGTGGATTTTCCTGCGTTGGTGTATCCGACGATGGCGACCTTGGGAATGCCGCTTTTATCGCGGGAGGCTCGCATAGTGCGTCGGTTTTTGTCGAGGATCTCCAGCTCGTTTTCCAGCGCGGTGATGCGGCGGCGCATATGCCGTTTGTCACTCTCCAGTTTGGATTCGCCGGGACCTCTGGTACCAATGCCGCCGCCAAGACGGGACATTTCAGCTCCGCGTCCTGTCAAGCGGGGGGCGGTATATTTAAGCTGTGCCAATTCGACTTGCAGCTTACCTTCGCCTGTGACGGCATGGAGAGCAAAAATGTCGAGGATCAGCATAGAGCGGTCGATAACGCTGACACCCTCCAACTCATCTTCAAGATTGCGGATCTGCGAAGGGGACAGATCAATATCAAAGACCGCTAGAGTGATGTCATTGTTGCGACAAAGGTCACGAAGCTCTGCCACTTTTCCGCTTCCGATCACCGTTCGCACATCGGGAGTGTCTTTGTTTTGTATGAGTCTTGCCACCGTTACACCGCCTGCCGTATCTACCAGGCGTTCCAATTCGGCAAGACTTTTTTCGGTCTCGGCAAGCTTGTCATTATCTGTGCAGAGCGTTACCAATACCGTGCGGCTTTCGGTAATCTTCTGTTTATTATCTTCCATATAAAACCTCCGTAAAACTTAGCTTTTTCGGGTGAAGGCTTTTTTTCAAGAAAAGCATTACTTTTTTCAAACGCAACTCCTCCCTTATCCCACACCATATCATATTTTGCACAAACACAGCAGAATGCCGATTCACGCAGTATGTATGCACAAACTAAACCAAGGTGCGAAACAAAAGTTTTTTGCGGAGCTTTTTTTCAAAAAAGCGACCTCCCACGCCCGCAGGCGCCCGCTCCCCAAAACAATAAGGGCAAGTTCCGTGCCGATGATGCACACAACCTGCCCGATTGCTTTGATGGATCGATCTGTTGAATTACTTGCCTGCAGCTTCCAGTCTCTTCTTGAACTTGTCAACTCTTCCGCCGGCATCAACAAACTTCTGCTTACCGGTAAAGAAGGGATGGCACTTGGAGCAGATTTCAACTCTCATTTCTCCGCCTTTAGTGGACTTAGTTGTTACGGTCTCGCCGCAAGCACACTTGATCGTCACTTCTTCGTAATTGGGATGAATTCCGGACTTCATTTTATTTACACCTCGTTTCGTACAGATATTCACAATGCACTGTATTATATCACAAACTTTTTGAAAATGCAAGAGATTTTTGAAAAATATTTTTGTTTTTTTGAAAAAATCTCGTTTTTTTACAGTTTGCTGTATAAATCTTCCCGCAAACGGGCGATTATTTTCTTTTCCAAACGGGAAATATAGGACTGTGAGATACCGAGATGGTCGGCTACCTCTTTTTGTGTCATCTCGTTCTTGCCGCCGAGACCGTAACGCATTTCGATGATCTCGCGCTCGCGGGGCTCCAGAGCCGCTACGGCGCGGCGGATGGTCTCCTTTTCTTCTCGCTGCTCCAACTCATAGACGATGTTGTCCTCGTCGTTTCCCAAAACATCCGACAGAAGGAGCTCATTACCGTCCCAATCTACATTCAGTGGCTCGTCAATAGATATTTCGCAACGAGAGCCTGAAATTTTTCGGATGTACATTAGAATCTCGTTTTCGATACAGCGCGAGGCATAGGTGGCCAGCTTGATATTTTTGTCGGTGCGGAAGGTGTTGATGGCTTTGATGAGTCCGATGGTGCCGATGGAAACCAGATCTTCGATTCCTACTCCCGTGTTCTCAAAGCGCTTGGCAATGTACACAACAAGGCGAAGATTGTGCTCGATCAGTAGGTTCTTGGCGGTGTCGGACAAAGGTTCCCCGCTGAGTATTTGAGTTTCCTCCTCCCGCGAAAGGGGCGGCGGAAGAACATCGGGACCGTTGACGTAGTACAGCCCGCTTTTTTTGCGGCGGAAAAGGGCAAGAAGACGGCGAAGGAGGTTCATGGCGACGGATCCTTTCTTAAAATTATGTAACCAATTCGGGTGGAATGATGGCGGTGCAGTCGGAAGGTGTGCGGCGAATGTCGGCAAAACCGATGAGCGCATCGGCGGTTCGGGTCTTTTCGCCCACTCGAATAATAATGCTGTCGGGGCGAAGCGCATACATCATCCTTTCGGATGCGGCGGTTTCTACGGGGATGACACGGATGCGAGTGACCACGGAGGGGGGGAGACTTGTGACGGTGTCAGTGTTCCATCGGCTGACGGGCAGACATCCTGCGGGAAGCAGCTTGGCTGCATGGCGCATATCCGATACGATGACCGGCTTTCCGCTGACCGAGTCGCGCAGGAGATTGCCGCTGTCGCATAGGGCGCGCATAACCGCTTTTTGATTGCCGAGATGCACCTCGATGTCGGCACCGATGATCTGAGAACGGCTTCGCAAAAATTTCCCGCCGATCCAGGTGATGAGTGAGGAGAGAGATGCTACAGCGGCAAATAGCCACATCGGCATATCATGTCCGTCCGATAAGGCATCCAAGGAAGGAGCTGTACGGTTGAGAAGGTTAAAGATCGCCGTCATGATGCCGCCCAAAAGCATGGAGGCGAGAAAATAGGCTGCGGTAATGAGGATAATGGAGGGGCAACGCTCATGGCGACCGGCAAAGGTGATGACGCACATGAGTAGGCAGATTAGTATGTCTATTGCCATGCCCCAAAGATTGTTGCGCGGGATAAAAAGGGAGACGATCGCGTAGAATCCGCCGAGTGCCGAGGCAAGAGCGGCGCGAGGGAGGGAAAGGTGTCTTGTCAGCAGCTTTGCCACCAAGAACAGACACAGGAAATCCATGCTGAAGTTGATCATGAACAGAAGGTCGGCATATACGGTTTGTTCCACGGTTCGTCCCCCTTTTTTAGTCCATTATAATGCCTTGTTGACGTAAAATTTGTCAAAACAGAGCCGCAGATGAAAATTTTTTGAAAAAAGTTAAAGTTTTTTGAAAATAAAAAAGTATTTTGGCTTTTTTTTGCGTATATTATCTTTTGAATTTGAGTTTTGGCGCATTATTTATTTTTAGGAGGGGAACGAATGGCAACCGTTTGCGAGATGTTTTTGGAACGGGAAAAGGCTACGCTGTCGGAGCACGCTTTTTTGACGGTCAATACCAAGGGAAGAGAGTATCCGTACGTTCCTTGCGATAACCGAACCGAGTTTCAACGCGACAGAGATAAGATCATCCATTCCGAGTCCTTCCGCTGTCTGATGAATAAGACCCAAGTGTTTTTGGCTCCGGCAGATGCGCATTACCGTACGCGTCTGACCCATACCCTCGAGGTTACCCAGATCGCTCGAATCATTGCTCGCGCATTACGGCTTAATGAGGATCTTTGCGAGGCCATCGGCTTGGGACATGATCTGGGGCATACCCCCTTTGGTCATGCAGGTGAGGATGCGATGCAAAAGTGCTATTCTCCCGATTTTACGCACTATAAGCAGAGCCTTCGCGTGGTGGAAAAATTGGAGAACGGCGGTCGCGGACTGAATCTTACATACGAGGTGCGTGACGGTATTGTCAACCATACCGGCTCTCATATGGCATCTACGCTGGAGGGAGTGATCGTCAAGTTCGCTGACCGAATTGCTTATATCAATCATGACATTGACGATGCGCGGCGAGCGAAGATCTTGTCTGTTGAGGATATTCCCAAGGATATTCGTGAGGTGCTTGGTGACGAGCACAGTCAGCGAATCAACACCATGGTGACCTCGGTCATCAATTACAGCGCGGGTAAGAATTGCATCGGCATGACACCCGAGATCGGGGAGGCCACGGACAAACTTCGTTCCTTCATGTTTGCCAATGTCTACTCCAATCCCCTAGCTAAAGGTGAGGAGTCGCGCGCCAAGGAGGTGCTTGTACGCCTGTTTGAATATTTCGTCAAGCATCCGGAGAAAATGCCGGAATTGTATCGGAACAACACCAAGACCGAGCCGGTAGAGCGGTGTGTGTGCGACTTTATTTCCGCAATGACCGACCGCTATGCCATTGAGCTTTATAAAGAGCTGTTTATCCCCAAGGTCTGGAGAGGGGGAGAGTAATGGCTATACCGAGAGAAGTTATTGAGGAGATACTCTACCGCACCGACATTGAGTCTCTTGTGGGGTCTTATGTGTCGCTGAAACGGTCGGGTTCCAATTTCTTCGGTCTCTGTCCGTTTCACAGTGAACGGAGTCCTTCCTTCAGTGTTTCTCCCGCCAAGAAGATGTTTTACTGCTTTGGTTGCGGCGCGGGAGGCGATGCCATCACCTTTGTGATGAAAGCGGAAAACTTGGACTATGTAGAAGCGGTTGAGTTTCTTGCGGCGCGCGTGGGAATCACCATTCCGCAAAACGGAAAGACCGAGGAAGGTATGTCTCGCAGGCGAGTGTTCGACATGAACCTGGAGGCGGCTAAATTCTTCCGCAACTGCCTTTTTGACCCCAAATACGGGAGCGAGGGCTTGCGATATTTGACCGAGGCGCGCGGGTTGTCGCCTGCTTTTATCAAGCATTTTGGCCTCGGGTACTCACCTAATGATTTCGGAATGCTTACCAACCACATGAAACGGTTGGGGTACACCGAGCAGGAATTGATTACGGGATTTCTTTGCGGCAAGAGCCAGCGAACGGGACGACCATACGATTATTTCCGTAACCGAGTGATGTTTCCCATTATTGATGTGACGGGAAATATTATTGCTTTCGGCGGGCGAGTGATGGACGATTCCAAGCCCAAATATCTGAACTCGTCGGATACGCCCGGATTTAAAAAGAGTAAAAATCTGTTCGCGCTCAACTTTGCCAAAAATCATTGCGAGGAAAGCTTGATCCTTTGTGAAGGGTATATGGATGTTATTGCACTCCATGCCGCCGGATTTGAGAATGCCGTGGCTACTTTGGGAACGGCACTTACCGCAGAGCAGGCAAGGATCATGACGAAATACACCAAGAAGGTGCTGATCTCCTACGATTCCGATGAGGCGGGTCAGCGTGCGGCAGATAGGGCGATCCGGATTTTGGGAGATGTGGGTTTGGATGTTCGTGTACTGAAGCTGCCCGATGCCAAAGACCCCGATGAGTTTATTAAAAAATTCGGAGCCGATCGGCTGCGCACGGTGCTTTCCGAAAGTAAGACTTGGTTTGATTACAAGGCCGATGCGGTGTTCGCGCGGCATGATCTGTCTACTACGGGCGGTCGACTTAAGGCCTCCGAGGAAATGTGCGCCATTATTTCCGCTGTCCCTTCGCAGATCGAACGGGAGGTCTATATTACGCAGACTGCACCAAAGCTGGGGCTGACGGTGGAGGTCATGCGTAACAATATCAGTCGGTTGATTGGCAAAAAGAAAGCGGCGGAGCAGGCGAAAAACTTGAACACCATAAAAATGTCCATTCAAAATTATGGTGACAGAGTCAACCCCGATTCGGTCAAAAATGTGACGGCTAACGCTTGCGAGGAAGGGATCCTCGGAATGTTGCTGCTTTACGAGGAGCATCGGGCGGCGGTGGCAAACGGAAAGATCGAGCTTTCCGCAGAGGATTTCTTTACCGAGCTCGGTAAACGTATTTTTGAGGCGATCATGACGTTGCAGCGCTCGGATGGTGGGTTTTTGTTCTCGTTACTCGGTGAGCAATTCAACACCGACGAGATGGGGCGCATCGGACGCATGATACGGGCGCGAGAGGATCTGTCGGATAACGGCACCCGCGTTTTTCGCGAACATATCGAGCGGCTTCGGGAAGCCACCAAAGGTGGGGGGAAGACCACCAATCTTGATGAGCTTTTGCGTGCCAAGAGAGAACGGCTCTCCTCTCAAAAGAAGCCGACCAATCCCGGTTGAATCTTATTCGTTGCGGATGCGACAGATAAACAGATAAATAAAATGAGGGGATACTCCCCCGAGGAAAGGGTAACGCCGACGGCAATGTCGACGTTTGAGGAAAAAGCATGACAGCAAAAACAGAAAATAACAGCACCGAAAAGAAGATCGATGTGGAAGAGCTGATACAAAAGGGCAAAAAGGGCGCTCTTTCTTCCAGTGACATTGATGAGGCCATGGAAGAGCTTAACTATGACATGGACGGCTATGAAACACTTCTTGATAAGCTGGAGGACAACGGCATTCCGCTCCCCGGTGATGTCTCGGACAGTGATATAGACGAGATCGAAAGTGAGGTCGCACGGTTCGGCAAGGCTGAACAGATGGAGAAGATCCTTGAGCAGGAAGGTCTCGCCATTGATGACCCCGTCCGTATGTATCTCAAGGAGATCGGTAAGGTGCCGCTTTTGAGTGCCGAACGAGAGAAGGAATTGGCCGAGATCATGGCACATTCCGATGACGAGGCAGCGAAAGATGCGGCGAAGAATGAACTGGTAGAAGCCAACCTTCGTTTGGTGGTCAGCATTGCCAAGCGCTATGTGGGCAAGGGAATGTTCTTCCTTGATCTGATCCAGGAAGGAAATCTCGGTCTTATGAAGGCAGTGGATAAATTTGACTACGGAAAGGGCTTCAAGTTCTCCACCTATGCGACTTGGTGGATCCGTCAAGCTATCACGCGTGCTATTGCAGATCAGGCGAGAACCATTCGTATTCCCGTTCACATGGTGGAGACCATTCACAAGGTGTCCCGCTATTCCAGACAGATGCTTCAGGAATTGGGACGTGAGGCAACCGCGGACGAGATCGGTGACAAGATGGGTATGAGCGCAGAGAAGGTGCGTGAGATCATGAAGATCGCTCAAGACCCTGTTTCATTGGAGACGCCTATCGGTGAGGAGGAAGACAGCCATCTTGGCGACTTTATCCCCGATGAGGATGCGCCCGAACCTTCTGAGGTGGCATCGGCTACTATCCTTCGCGAGGTCATTGAGCGTGAATTGAATACTTTGACTCCTCGTGAGGCTCACGTTATCAAGCTTCGTTTCGGCCTTTATGACGGCAGAACGAGAACTCTGGAGGAGGTCGGAAAGGAATTCGACATCACCCGAGAGCGTATTCGTCAGATCGAAGCGAAAGCATTGCGTAAGCTTCGCCATCCCAGCCGTGCGCGTCACTTGAAGGGCTTTTTGGACTGAACGTGACTTTGTGGATTTGGAACAAATTTGAATGGGCTATATTTGGCAAATTGCCGATTCTGTTGTCTGCTTGCCAAAAAAATGTGCTTTTGATTTGTTGAAAACGACAAGGGATTTTGCTTTTTTGACGGACAAAAACCTTTTTGTCGGGAGTGTCGGGGATTTTGTCACAAAAAATTCACTTGACATAAACAAAGATTTGATGTAAAATAATAAGGAATCATAATGGCTCGATTCTGCATTGCGATGCGGGGTCGGGTTGCGGATCTTTCCGCGCGGACATCGCCCAACCTGCGGCACGCTTTGTCTGCACCCGAATATGTTACCGCCGCCGGAGAAATGGAGAAAACACTAATGAGTAAAAGATTGATCTACCTGGCCTTGTGCGTCTTGATGTTGTTGAGCGTTTGCCTGACATCTTGTAAGAAAGAGGAGACCGAGTTGGATACCTCTGCCTCTGCTATGACGCTCACCATGCTTGCCGTTACCGAAAATCAGGTTTACTATACCGATGAAGAGT
Organism: Eubacteriales bacterium; assembly: GCA_045537235.1. GTDB lineage: Bacteria > Bacillota > Clostridia > Oscillospirales > CAG-272 > RGIG8775. The sequence continues at coordinate 3,951 of JAZSPB010000025.1, read as the reverse complement.
ATGCGGCTCTTTCCGCCGAGGAAAAGGCTCGCGTTGATGAAATAAAGGCGCAGTACGATGCTGTCGAGGCTGCTATTAACAAGATCACCAAGGCTAAATACAGAACCCAGTTGGAGATCTACTACTATACGCAGGAGCAATACGATGAGATCGTAGAGGAAAAGCTTGAGTCCAATAAGATCATCGCGGCAGAACGTGACAGTGCTACCAAGGAGTATAAGCGTTTCCAGAGAACCGAAAAGAGAAACGGAAACGAGGATCCCGTTTTGGTCTACGAGAAATTCGTTGAACAGTATCCCCAGTATGCTAAATACATAACCGCTCCCACCGGCACAAAGGATGAGGAGACCGAGACCGAGGCTGTGGAAGAGGGTAACGGATTGGATGTCGCATACCCCATCGTAGACCCCGATCAGGTAGATATTCTGTTTATCGGAAGCTATGAGCAGTATACAAGCTATATTGAGGAAGGATGGCTTTCTTCGCTGGATGCTTCTTTGAAATCCGGTGTTGCCAAGAAGCTGACCACCTATGTTTATCCCGCGTTCCTTGCGGCTGCAAAGACCGAGAAGGGCTATTACGCAATTCCCAACAATACCATCGTTGGCGAGTACACCACGCTTCTTGTTAACAAGACTATGTGTGACAAATATTCCGATATTTCCAAGCTGAATTGCCTGTATGATGTTTTGCCGCTGATCAAGGACGTGGCTAAGTACGAGACCGGCATTGATCCTGTTTGGGCTAAGAGCTCTCGTGAGTTTACCAATGTTCACTTCTGGTCTTTTGCGAGCGAGGCAAATGAAAAGGGCGAGTATGTTTTGAACCCCGATAATTTCTCTGTAATCGGCGCTACCTATAAGGCAGATTACACATCTACATCTACCAGCCCCAAGTACTATGCTCCCGGCAATCTTTTGAGCGATACGGCGTTCCGCAACCAGTTGATCGCGCTTAAGACACTTGAGTTCGAAGGCTATTACGGTGCAGAGGACTCCCAAAATGATTTCGCAGTTGCTGTTGTTAAGGGAAGTGCAAAGGAGATCGAGGCATATAAGGAAAAGTATTATACCATCTCTCTTGAGAACCCCGTAGCAACTCAGGCTGACCTGTTTGGCAGTATGTTTGCTGTTTCCGCATTTACCTCTGATGTGAACAGATCCATGGAAATTATTACGCTTCTCAACACGGATGCGGCATTCAGAAACCTCTTCCAGTACGGAATCCAAGAGGTCAACTACAATTTGAATGAAGAGGATTGTGCAGAGAGAACCTCCGACAATCTCTATATGATGGATATCTACAAGACCGGTAATATGTTTATCGCATATCCCGATGCTGACGAGGGAATGAATCAGCAGACCTTGGAGTATGCAAAGCAGCAGGACCGCGAGGTGGTTACCAATCCGACCCTTGGCTTTACCATTGTTGAGGAGGATACCCCCAATGCTGACAATATTGCTAAAGTCAACAATGTTTCCGACATTCTCTTGAACGGTGGAAAGATCGGTACGACCCAGATCATCGGTATCAACAACTGCAAAACCGTTGATGAGCTTCAGAAGGACATTGATAATGTCACCAAATATATCGACGGCTCCGCTGAAGGTATGAAGATCTTTGTGCAGACCGCGCTGAATCCCATTTTGACGGGAGACGGTAATTTCTCAATCTCTGCGCTCTACTTCTTGTGGGCACAGAATATGGGATATGCTTCCGCATCTTAAGGATTTGCTAAATAGAGAAAGACACGCTTGGTTTTCCGGCGTGTCTTTCTTGTCAAGGAGGATTTTTGCTTGAATTATACACACATTATATGGGATTTTAACGGAACATTACTCAACGATGTAGATATTGGTATTCAGTCGATCAACATTCTTTTGAAAGCCAGAGGATTGAATGAGCTTGATGGAGATATTTACAGAGAGGTTTCCGGATTTCCCATCGTGGATTATTATAAAAGGATAGGATTTGATTTTTCGCAAGAGCCGTATGACAAATTGGCACTTGAGTGGGTGGCGCAATATACGAGTCGGATGGATGAGGCGAAACTGTATGAGGGGGCATTGGATATGCTGGCTTACGTCCGAGATGGGGGTGTTGGGCAGATCCTTTTGTCGGCTACCGAGCTCAATATGCTGAAGGACCAGGTCGCGTCTTTGGGGATTGGTGCTTGGTTTGATGAAATATGCGGGATGGACAATGTGTATGCTCATGGAAAACGCTCGTTGGCTGAACGGTGGCGGGAAAATCACCCTTCTGCCAAAGTGCTTTTTGTGGGGGATACCGATCATGATTTAGAGGTGGCCGAGGCGATTGGTGCGGATTGCGTGCTGTTTTCCGGCGGACATCAGTCGCGAGTGCGCTTGGTGCGACTGGGATATCCTGTGATCGATCATCTCACGGAATTGAAAAACTTCTTATAGAAAAACTTCTTATAATATATTAGTGATTGAAAGCTCCTCCGAAAGACCGAGTTCTTCCAGCGCATTCACGAGGAGCTTTCTGGCACGTTCAAATTCTGCGATGTTTTGGTGCTCCGCAAAAACGCACAACTCATCCACTGCGTTGCTGATCATTTCGATTTCGGTATGATTGACTGTGATTTGCACAAATGGTCGGTTGTCTTCCCATTGACGGCGAAGTTGAATTGCTTTGTGTGCGGTGTTGTTTTCTTCTGTGGGGAGCTCCAATTGCTCCAAATGGGTGATTAGGTTTGCCGAAAGACCGGAGATATAAAAATGGTTGACGGTTATGGCTCCCAACATAATGCATGAAAGGCAAAGAATAGTATAAAAAGCTCTCATCTTTTGCGAGACTCCTTTCGAGAAGGGGAGATCACTTGATCCTCTTCGATAATTCGTACTTCATCGTTGTCACTTATAGTCATAAGGACGATGCGTTTGGGGTCTTTTTTTGCTTTTTTGAGCAGATCATTCAGCCATTCGCGGCTTTTTCCCGTGATGTTTAGTCCGTGCCGATTGATGATCCCGTCTGATATCACAATGTGGCAAATTCCCGTTTCGGTTACGGGGAGACCAAGGTCGTTGCGAGTGGGAGCGGCTTGCATGGCCTTGGGGATGACTGTCATTTTTCCGTTTTGCTCAATAATCGCATATTGAACATCACTGATATCGGTGATGTTTTTTTGCCGGAGCTCGCTGATCAATTCGTCCAGGGAAATGCGATTTTTAAGAAGTTCGCCTTTGTCGATCCTTCCTTTTCGAATGACGATGCTGGGGCGCGTTGAAAAGATGCTTTTGAGTCGGGGCATTTTTGTGAGTGCGAGCGAGGTTATGATTTCAAAAGCCGTGATGCTGAGGATGGGAACGATTGCGTATGTTAAAGGAATCTCTTGATTGGTGATGGGGAGTGCAGCAATGTCCGACAGGAGAAGTGTGCTGACCAACTCGGAAATCTCCAGTTCACCCAGCTGACGTTTCCCCATCAATCGCATGGTGATCAGAAGGAAAATGTATATAATGACGGTTCGTATCAGTAAAATAAACATATTAAACCTCCCAAAAGCAAACTGCGAGAATAGTTTTCCCGGTGGATTTAGAAGATATGCAATAGGGCAAATTTTGCTATTTGTATATTATAACCAATCAAATTTGCTAAAAAAATCTTCAGTTTTTATATTTTGACAGTTGACAAATGGTAGAAAAAGTGATAAAATAACAAAGCTGTCCGCGAGCAGGCGGTTTAGGAAAAGAAAAAACTTGAAAAAGTTCAAAAAACTTTGAAAAAACCTCTTGACAAAGCGAAAGCGCTGTGATATAATAATCAGGCTCCGCAAAAAGAGCGGCGGCGAAATCGGTCATTGAAAATTGAACAACAAGAGGAAAGTACAAGCATTGAACATGGAGAGATTCATGTATTGTGTGAGAACGGAACTCGACGATTCTGAGAGAAATACTACTCAAAAACAAGTAAAGAGCAATCAAGCTC
>JAZSPB010000128.1:0-3697 GCA_045537235.1 Eubacteriales bacterium | reverse complement strand
TTTTAGCCATTTCCACAATATCCTCCCCCGTATGCAACCCTCGAACCACCGTCGTGCGAAATTCATGCGGAATCCCGCTTTCCTTAATCATCCTCACACTCTCCCGAATCTTGTCCACATCCATATCTACCCCCACCGCTTTCCCATAGCCGTCAGGCGAACTCTTAATGTCCATCGCCACATAATCCACTCCACGACCTTCGAGAATGGGCTTTAAACGCTCGGGAAGACTTCCGTTGGTGTCGAGCTTGCAAAGATACCCCAAAGCCCGTATATGCCCCAAAAATTCGCCCACAGAGGGATTCAGCAACGGCTCGCCTCCTGTCACGCAAACACCGTCCAGAATTCCCTGCCTCTTTTTCAAAAAATCGAAGAATTTTTCTTCATCCATGACCGCTACCTCACCTCGCGGTACCACCAAGGATGCGTTATGGCAAAACGGACAGCGCAAATTGCACCCCGCAAGGAAAACGGTGCACGCTACCTTTCCGGGAAAGTCCAGTAAAGTTAATTTTTGAAGTCCGGCGATGCGAATGCTCATAAAAATACCTCCGTTTTTTCTTCTCTTATTTTAACACGGGGCGAGATGGTTGTCAAGAAAAATCAGCACGGTTCATTGCATTGAAAAAAGCACACACCGTCTGTAGACAAATGTGTGTTTTTTTCTGCTTAAACGAGTGAAAAGGTGTCTGAAGCCCCGTAAGATTCTTCATTGGGTTACATCCAATTCGTTACAGTTGTACATTATGGAATTATAGGCAAAGACAATTTCTTGTTTTTTATGCAGGACAACAAGATAAAATTCATCGCCCGAGGCAGAAAGGTCAAAGGGAGTTCTTACTTTAGGCGCAACACATCTTCCGTGCTTTTCAAAATAAATCACGTCAACTGTACGACGAACTTCGGCATAACTTTTGGGAATTTCATCGTGAGATATGCGAGCAACCGTATCCTTCACAATAGAAAAGCCGTTTTGCTCGATTCTTTTTGAGAACGTCAGATCCCGTATAATTCTATAAACAAACATGGCGGGAAAAATCGCACATATCAAAGCAAAAATAATTCCCAAAATTAAAATATATTTGGCTAAATATATCGATAAAAGAAAAAGTGGAACAAATGTCAACAGTAATATTGCCAACACAACCGAGTCTTGCATTAGCCTTGCTTTGGATAACCGCATAAGCTCTACTTTACAGTTTTCTCTCGTTAATATGTTTTTGGACTCTGTTTTCATTTTTTCACCGCCTTTCCAAAATTATTATATCACACTTCTACAAATAAATCAAGGCACTGCCTTGTATATCTGCAATGAAGCATTGCCGTTGGCAATATGAAGCGGCAACTGCAACAAGTTGCCGTTGTCATGAAGCGTTCCGCAAGCGGAACACGAAGCGAAGCGCGCATCCTCATGTGGCGAAGCCACGCTTCATTAGGCGCAGCCAACATCATTTGCCGCAGGCAAACATCATTCAAAAAACGCACCTCTGTCGGTAGACAAAAGTGCGTTTTTGTTGCGTTAAACGAGTGAAAAGGTGTCTGACCATAGGTAAAAACGAACAAAAGGTCAACATTCAATCTATTGGCTTGGGGTTGTTTGGCAAAGCATTCCCGTTTTCATCTCTATTTATCGGTATAGCCTTTAGATGAAAATGAATACAATCGCAAGGACAAACCAAATCCATTTCGTATTTTTCCTTCGAACCGCGATAAGTAAAATTCCCACCACATCGAATGACTTCACACCAAGTATACACCTGTGACATTACTCTCGGACACATTCCCTCTGGGCATTCATATGAAAATGTAAATTTGTCACCTTTTTCCAAACCGAGTCTACAATGTGATGCTTTGCCTTCGATTGCGGTCAATTCAAATCCCCAATCTTCTACTACCCACTTTTTCATTTTGCATTCTCCTTTGCGGTGTTGATGGAAGATATAAGCATTACTCTGATACTCGTGCAAGCGGAATCAAGAGTTTTGTATTCACATTCGGTAATGTAATTCGTTTCATACAAAAGTTCTAACCAATATCCTGTTTCATTGGCTTCCTTAAGCGCGATTTGAAGTTTAGCAATAAAATCCGCCTTACCGTGAGCATACTGCGCCTCACGAATGTTCGCGCCAATCGAGGTGCCGCTTCTGCCGATTTGGTTGGAAATGATGGATTCTCGTTTCTCTTTGAGGACTTTCACAAGATTAATAATAGATACTGCAAAATCCATGGATTGTGATCGGAGTTTGGATTCGGACATTATATACACCTCACTTTCGCCAATATTATATCATATATTTGCAAATGCTTCAATAGTGAAGTTGCGGCAAACCGCAGTGAAGTTTGGGCTATCGCCCAAGTGAAGTATTGCACCTACGGTGCAATGTGAAGTTAAGTGTTCCGCATCCTATCGCGCGGAGCGCACTTCACGAGGCGAAGCCTCGCTTCACGCACGAAGTGCACTTCACGTTCCGCGCAAGCGGAACACTTAGTTGAAAAAAGCACTGCTTTCGCAGTGCTTTTTTCTGGTGGGGGATGGTGGATTCGGACCACCGAAGTCAGTGACAACAGATTTACAGTCTGCCCCCTTTGGCCGCTCGGGAAATCCCCCATATGGTGAGCCCGCTGTAGGGCTCATTTGGAGCTGGTGATCGGAGTCGAACCAACAACCTGCTGATTACAAATCAGCTGCTCTGCCATTGAGCCACACCAGCAAAGTTCGCTTTTTCGTGGAACAGGTGTTATTATATCATATGTTTTTGAGTTTGTCAATAGTTTTTTTGAAAAAATTTTTTATCTTTTGGAAACCAACATAAAAGTTTTTTCGTCTATATGGATAGCCCCCCAAAAAACAGAACTAGGAGGAGGAAAAATGAAAAAATTAATTTTTACATTATTATTTTTGCTTGTCACATTGCTTTTTCTCACAAGCTGCGGATCGGGCGAGACTCAAACGGAGGCAGAAACCGAAACCGAAACCGAAATCATGTCATGGGAAGCCGCAGACATTCCCGAATACCAGCGACCGCTCCGCGAGGTTGCTGATAAGGCGCTGATCGCCAAGTTTGGCGTTGCCGATTTCTCGCCCTTTCAAATCGAGGTAAGTCCCCAAAGAGACGGTGGCCATTGTGTAAAATATACCCTCTACATTTGCGGTTACTCCACCAATGATGTCTATTGGGTTTATCTAACACCCGAAAACGAGTTGGACCGCGCCGTCGAAGCCTACGGCAAATTCCAATATACCAAGTTTTTGAAAACCGCCACCGAGCAAGCCGTGAGAGCCGCAGAGGAACGGTTGAGTGCCAAATCGGGAGAAGAAAACCGATTCCACTTTTATCTGGAAATCGATGACGAAGGCTATTTGTGCTTATATACCGAGGTGATTGTCGATCTTGAGGTACCCAACGAGTGGGGGGTTGATCACGAACATATTTTTTACAGTGAGAGAATTTGCCGTTAGATCGGTGTGGGGCGCCTGCGGGCGGGGGAGGTCGCTTTTTGAAAAAAGCTCCGCAAAAACTTTTCTATTGCGCCCTTTTGTAAGCTTGAGCGAACATGGCAAACCCTATGGGGTACGGTGTGTTCGCTCATGGCGTTGAGCACAGACAGCGTATAATCCGTGATCACACGGTCGGGATTCAACAGCGTGCCGTCCATATCGGTCACGATGGTATCAATATTCAGCCGCACGCATCAC
>JAZSPB010000030.1:0-31059 GCA_045537235.1 Eubacteriales bacterium | reverse complement strand
CGGCGGACGCGCCTCCCCCTCTTGCGTGCCGTTTCTTCGGTTCCTTCTTTGGGCAAGCAAAGAAGGAACAAAAACTTCGCATGACACTGACCCCAGTTAGTGCCGCCATTTCTTTGATCAAGCAAAGAAAAACCAACCCCTTTGACATAGCCCCCCTTACTCCCCACTATCCAACGCAGAAGCATTCAAGTCCGTAGAAGCGAAATTTCCATCCAAGACCTCAAAATACCCGGCCGCGGCGATCATCGCCGCATTATCCCCACATAACGAAAGCGGCGGAGCCGCCAAACAAACCCCATGCTTGTTGCACAGCTCGGTAAGCGCGGCACGCAAATGCGAATTTGCCGCCACACCGCCGGCCAAAACCAAATGAGAAGTTTTTTCCCGAGCCAAAGCCAGATCCGCCTTTTTAACGACCGCCGAAACAATACGTTCGGTATAAGACGCCGCCAGATCCGCTCTCGGCACCACTTCTCCCTTCTGCGTCAACCCGTTGATGTAGTTAAGCGCCGCAGTCTTGATACCGCTGAAGGAAAAGTCAAGCGTGTCCCCCATAAGCGCAGGAGAGGGAAGCGTCACCGTGCCCGGTGTCCCCTCGTACGCCAGCTTGTCCATCGCCGCCCCCGCAGGGTAGGGAAGTCCAATAACACGTCCGATCTTGTCAAAAGCCTCCCCCGCCGCATCATCACGGGTGGCACCGATCTCCTCGTAGTCGTTGTAATCGCGTACACGGAACAGCGAGGTGTGTCCGCCCGAAACCACCAGCGCCAAAAAAGGCGGCTCAAGGTCGGGATAAGCTAAATAAGCCGCAGCCACATGACCGCGAATATGATTGACTCCCACAAGTGGGATGTTGTTGGCAAATGCCAGCGATTTGGCGAAGTTGACCCCCACCAAAAGCGCACCGATCAGCCCGGGATGCGAGGTCACAGCCACCGCGCCGATGTCCGAGAGCGATACCCCCGCCTCGTCCAGCGCCTGCCGCGTGATGCCGGTCACCGCCTCAATGTGCGCACGACTGGCGATCTCGGGAACCACGCCCCCGTAAAGTCGGTGCGTGTCGATCTGTGAAGCGACGATGTTGGAGCAGATTCGGCGTACCCCGTGATCCATTTCCACTACAGCCGCCGACGTCTCGTCGCATGAGCTTTCCATTCCAAGTATATACATATAAAATCCCTTTTATCGTTTATTTCTAAATACCCGCAGGCACCTCAACGGGGAACCCACTCCATTACGGTCGCGTCTTCGCGAGGGGAAGAGTAAAAGTTTTTTCGCAGACCGCAGCCGACGAAGTTCATTTTTTCATAAAGCGCTACAGCCGCGCGATTGGATACGCGAACGTCAAGCGTGATGCGTACCGCGTCGGTCTGATTCGCGTGGTCAATAAGGCGACGCAAAAGCGCTTCACCAAAGCCTCTCCGCCGAAAATCGGGATGCACGGCCACATTGGTGATCTCCAGTTCGTCGATCACACCCAAAAATCCCACATAGCCCACCACCCTGCCGCCCTCAAAGCAGACAAAGCCGCCGTTGGGAGGGACGGTCAGTAACCGCAGAGAAGACGCAGACCACGGATGGGAGAAGCAAAGCCGTTCCAGCTCTGTCACCTCGTCAAGCACCGACGCGTCGATGGGGCGGATGTCGGTCATATTTCGTCCTCACCGAAGAACATTCGGTCAATGCCGCGACGAATGGACTCCAGACATTGCCGATAGTCCTCGGACGTGCCGCCGTAGGGGTCGGGAATGTCCTCGGGAAAGCAGGTGATCTTGGAGGCATACGCGGGATAAATCGCCAAAAGCTGCAAGGCGTGTTGGCTGGTCAGTCCTACAATGCGGTGACAGCTTTCCATCAGCTCTATATCGATGGAGCGAGAGATGTGGGACGGATAATAGTTGTCCGAATGGGGCGGAATTCCCGCTTGCTCCAACGCTTGCACCGCCAGCGGATGGATGGGCTCGCCAAAGGCATACAGCCCCGCCGAGGTGGCGCGGATGGGCTTCTTTTGGAACATTTCCAGCGGATCGCAGGCGGTACAGCCCTCGACGATGCGTGTTTTATGGTTGAGGATCGCCGCCGCCATGGGAGAGCGGCAGGTATTGCCCGTGCAGACAAAGCACACCCGCATGGGGTTGGCGTGGCTGAACTTCGTGGGCGAGGGGGCGACAGTTTCCAAGGTTTTCATCTTAATAACCCATCTGACCCGACAGCGAGTCGTCGTCCTCGATCCAGTCCTCCACATGGACGATGCGGTAGTTTTCCTTATCGTCGCGGATGACCACTTTTTCGATGCCTGCGTTGATGATGACGCGCTTACACATCATGCAACTGGTGGTTCCGGGCAGGATCGAGCCGTCCTCGGGGGAGACACAGACCATATAGAGGGTAGCGCCGAGCATTTGGTCGCGAGGGGCGGCGATGATGGCGTTTTGCTCGGAATGGACGGCGCGGCAAAGTTCATAGCGCTCGCCTCTGGGGATCCCCAGCTTTTCGCGATAGCAGAAGTTTAGGTCGTCGCAGTTTTTACGACCGCGCGGTGAGCCGTTGTAGCCGGTGGAGACGATGACGTCGTTCTTTACGATGATCGAGCCGAATTTGCGGCGAAGGCAGGTGCTTCGCTCTGCTACTGTTTGGGCAATGTCAAGGTAATAGTTGATCTTTGATACGCGTTCCATCTTGATGGTTCCTCCTAAAGAGTATGATACATAATATATTATACTATAAAATTTCTATAAATCAAGCCCTCTTTTGAAATTTTTCGGAAATGGTATATTTCCGGGGGGGAGGGAATAGAATGGGAGTGGAAGGGGGAATGGGGGGTACATTAAAAAGCGGCACTAACCGGAGTTGGTGCTGTGCGAAAGTTTTGTTCCTCCTTTGTTTGCCCTAAAAAGAGGCACTAACTATAGTTAGTGTTACATCAAAGTTTTTGTTCTTTCTTTGCTTGCCCAAAGAAAGAACCAAAGAAAAGGCCCGAAAGAGGGGGGCCGCTACGCTAGATGCCCCCCTCTCTCGACTCACCCCTCTTGCTTTGGGCGGGATAAAAAAATAGACACGTTCTTTTGTAACTGCTCCGCGCGGATATAATTCATCACAGCGCAATTTAGGACGGGGTGCTGTGCCCCGTTCGTAGCCTTGGGTGCGCGAGATTAACTTTTTTTGAATAAACTGACGCTCGCCATATTGTTGGGTGAAAAAAATAAAACGAGTGGTTTCCTCGTTTCTTTCGGCTTACTTAAATTTTTATATGGTTGTTGCCGAAAACAACAAATTAAATGACAACGAGGGTACAGCACTCGCTCAAATTTTTTGTACAAAATGTAACCCGACGGTAACCCAATCTCCCAAGATTGCCGAGAGCAACGAATCTGATGCAAGCGAAGGTATGGTATTTGCTCAAATTTTTGCGCAAACGTGACCCAGTGGGTGACCCAATCCCCCAAGGTTGCCGAAAGCAATGAATTAGATGCAAGCGAAGGTAAGGCACTCGCCCAAATCTTTCGCGCGAAGGCGCGACCCAACGACTAAAACATGGCACCACTAACCACGATGCGTGGCAGAGACAGTCCCGTTGCGAAGCAGTTAGTTTAGGGCGGGGAATCGTTAAATCTCGCCCCTAAGAGAGGGAGAGTCGCGAGAGGGGGAGAATCAGCGGCCGCGGGAGCGGACGCCTTCCCCTCTTGCGTGCCTTTTCTTGGTTACTTCTTTGGGCAAGCAAAGAAGTAACGAAAACATTGCTATGGCACTAACCCCAGTTAGTGCCCCCTTTTTTGGGGCAAGCAAAGAAGTAACGAAAACATTGCTATGGCACTAACCCCAGTTAGTGCCCCCCTTTTTGGGGCAAGCAAAGAAGCAACGAAAACATTGCTATGGCACTAACCCCAGTTAGTGCCCCCTTTTTTGGGGCAAACAAAGAAGTAACGAAAACATTGCTATGGCACTAACCCCAGTTAGTGCCCCCCTTTTTGGGGCAAGCAAAGAAGTAACGAAAACATTGCTATGGCACTAACCCCAGTTAGTGCCTCCTTTTTTGGGGCAAACAAAGAAGTAACGAAAACATTGCTATGGCACTAACCCCAGTTAGTGCCTCCTTTTTTGGGGCAAGCAAAGAAGTAACGAAAACATTGCTATGGCACTAACCTCAGTTAGTGCCCCCTTTTTTGGGGCAAACAAAGAAGCAACAAAAACTTTGCCATGGCACAAACATCAGTTAGCGCAGAATTCCCCCCCTTCCCCCCAAAAAACTATTGACATCCCCCCCACAATATGCTATAATAAACCCGTATCCCCAAAAATAACCGAAAGAGCCAAGGAGGAGAACCATGAAAAAGATCTTATCGATCTTGCTGGCACTTTTGATGCTGGCATCATGCGGATGCGGCCTGGTTCCTACAGAGGAAGCCGAGAACGACGCATCTGCTTTAGACAACACCGGTCTTATAGACCTTGCTGCCACCGGCGCACAGGAGGTGCGCATCACCCCCACCGAGAGAGCATACATCCGTTCCTCAAGATACGCCGACAGAAACTGGCGCGATATCAACCAGGAATTGAATCTCGACACCAACACCGAAGAAGTTTTGGAATTCAAGCAGGGCGGCGGAGAATATGAACGCCAGGTGCTCTTCACCTTCGACCTGACCGAGTTTAAGAATTTCGACTATAAAAAGGTGTGGTTCACCCCTTCCTATACATCCATAGACAAATCGACGATTCAGCATTATAATATCTATGAGCTGGATGCAGACGGTTGGAAGACCGATACCGTAACTTGGAACAATCGCCCCGCTAACGGCGATATTTTGGCCAAGGATGCGATCGTCGGCGGCTTGGAGCGTGTGGATCTGACCGATGCCGTTGACAAATGCCTGTCTCGCGGTGATACCAAGCTGTCCTTTATCATGATCATCACTACGACCGGTGCATCGTCGCAGAACCGAATCGACCCCAAGACTACGGTCTTGACTGCTACGACCAGCGCAGATACCGATTCGACCTTTGTCCGTCAGTTGGTATCGGATGCCGATGCAAACAAGGCGATCTGGGATTGGGCAGAGGATCTGGTAAACGACTGGTTCGGTCGCTATATGGAGCTTTCCAAGATCGAGCAGTATCCTGCCGACCTGATCCAGTCCGACAGCGATGAATTCTCCAAGATCGTATACTCCGGTAACTCGGGCTTCGGCAACTGGACACTTTCCAACGTCAACAAGCCCCACTCCACCCGTACATACGATGCTTTGGATGACCTTGGCAAGTATTCCGATTACGATACCGTCTACCCCATGGATATCTATGGCGGTTGGATGGATCCCCATATGCGCCAGGAAGCCACCGGCTTCTTCTATTCCACCAAGATCGGTGACCGTTGGTATGTCATTGACCCGCTGGGCTATCCCTGCTACATTCGCGGATTGAGCTCCATCGGTGTCAACTACCTTGGCTCCCCCAACCAGAAGGCGGCAGCCATCGAGATCTACGGTTCTGAAGAGAAGTTTGCCATCGCTACCGTTCGTTGGGTCAAGGACGAGCTTGGATTCAACGTCAGCGGCACCAACTCCGCTATCGCTAAGGTAGAGGAGCGCATGATGATCCAGCGTACCCTCGGCTTTGCCGGCGCATACGGATCCTCTATCGGTGTAAACAGCTCCAACGGCGGTTCCACTCACTTCTCGGAAAACAACACCATGCCCGTATTCGATCCCGGTTTTGTTACCTTTGCGGATGAGAAGGCACAGGAAGCGATCCCCGATAAGGACAATCCCTATATTATCGGTTATACCACCGATAACGAGCTTCCTATGGATGCCAATATGCTGACCAACTATCTTACCATTGACCCCAATAAGGAGGTCAACTACTACTCCTATGCCGCTGCATGGACTTGGTTGGTTAAGATGACCGGTGAGGAGAACCCCACTCAGGCTGATATCGATAAGGACTTGATGGAGCTGTTCATGGGCTTCGTTTGGGATAGATACTATAATGTAGTAACTACCGCCTTCCGCAAGTATGACCCCAACCATATGATGATGGGTACCCGTTTCCTGACCTCGGTTAGAACACATCCTTGGGTTCTTCGTTTTGCTTCCCAGTATTTGGATCTTATGACCATCAACTGGTACGGTCAGTGGGAGCCCAGCGCCAATGACCTCTATGAGCTTTGTAAGAACCTCGACCTTCCCTTGATGGTCACCGAGTTCTATACCAAGGCTATGGAGAATGACGGTAGCTTTGATGACCCCAACGATCCTTTGAAGAACACTCGCGGCGCAGGCTGGATCGTTCGTACCCAGCAGGACAGAGGTGATTTCTATCAGAACTTCACGCTCCGTTTGATCGAGTGCAAGAACATGGTCGGCTGGCACTGGCATCAGTATTTGGATGACGATGATAGCCCCGAGGTTATCTACAAGGGCGGTAAACCCGATGCCACCGGTCAGAACTGGAAAGACCAGTCTAACATTGACGCCAACAAGGGTGTGGTGAACAACTGGCATCAGCCTTATGAGGAGCTTTGCGAGGCTATGGCGGAGATCAACCTCAATGTCTACCGTCTTGCTCAGCACTTCGATGCTAAATATGCGGCTAAGAAAGCAGATTAATTGGTTGTAATTAAGGTTATTAACGCGCGAACGTATCCGTTTGGATGTGTTCGCGCGTTTTTTTTTGCTTGGTGGGGCGAAGGATTAGCACACAACATCATTTTTCCCGCCCCTCCCCCTTTTTTGTACAATTCAACCAAAACCCACCCATCAAATTTGTCTGTCCCATACAAAAAGCCGAATCCAACCAACAAATTTCCCCAAATCCATTGACTCCCCCTCTTGTTTTATGATATACTAAAGCATAAAATGGTCAACCATCCCCTACGGTTGATCAAAAAAAGGAGAAAACACATGAAAAAGATTCTTGCCCTCGCGCTGGCATTGCTGATGCTGGCATCCTGCGGTTGCGGTCTTGTCCCCTCGGTCGAGGATGACGTGGATCCCTCTGATATCGCAGATAATGGGGAACTGGTCAATTTGGCGGCTTCTCAATCCGAGGAAGTTCGCGTGATCCCCTTCGACAGAGCATATGTCCGCTCCGGTACATACGCGGATAAAAACTGGAAGGTCATCAACCAGGAGTTGGGTCTGGACACCAACACCGAAGAGGTTCTGGCACTCAAGAATAACGGCACCCCTCCCGGGAACAACACTCGTGAGATCCTTTTGTCGTTCGATCTGACCAAGATCGCAGAGCTGGAGTATGCCCATGTATATCTGACACTGTCCTTCACAAAAACAACAGAGGGACAGACCTATAATGCCTACAAGCTGGATCCCGATTCATGGGACGGCGATAAAGTCACCTATAATACCCGCCCCGCTTTCACCAATAAGATTGCTTCCAATATTGTTGCCGACAATTTGGTCTCGGCCGATTTGACCGATGCGGTCAATGCCGCTTTGGCAGCCGGTGAAAAGGTGCTTTCTGTCGGTATTGCCGGCGCAGAGAGAACCACCGGCGACAGTGCAGTAAACCCCAAGACCACCTATCTTGTGGCTACTACGGGCGATCAGGTCAACAACTTTGTCTACAATTTGGTAGAGGATGAGACCGAAAATAAGGCCATTTGGGATTACGCACAGGGTCTGGTTAACGATTGGCTCGATCGCTATCTTGAGCTTAAAGCAGAAGATACCTACACTGCTGACCTCATTGTTTCCGATGAAGATGAGTTCTCCAAGATCGTCTACTCGGGTAACTCCGGCTTTGGTAACTGGTCTTTGGCGAATGTCAATAAACCCCATGCCACCCGTACCTACGAGGCTCTTGATGACTTGGGCGATTATACCGACTACGATAAGGTATACCCCATGGACATCTACGGCGGTTGGATGGATCCCTCGATGCAGCAGGAGGCTACCGGCTTCTTCTACTCCAAGAAATTGGGCGGTCGCTGGTATATCATCGACCCTCTGGGCTTCCCCTGCTATATTCGTACCATAAGCGGTCCTTCGATCAACTATCTGGGCTCGCAAAATCAGAAAAATGCCGCACTGAAAAAGTACGGCAGCACCGAGAAGTTCAATCTTGCCACGGTTCGTTGGCTTAAGGATCAGCTCGGCTTTAACTCGGGACGCACCATGTACACCGAGATCGAATCGCCGCTGGTTGTACAGACCGGTTTGGGCATTATGAGTGGCTACGGAAGCAAGCTGGGCACCAACAAGGGTGGCGGCGGTTCGACCACCTTCACCGAGAATAACACCATGAACGTGTTTGAGCCCGGATTTGTGGAGTTCGCTGAAAACAAGTGCCAGACCACTGACATGAAGAATGTAGACAATCCTTGGATGCTCGGTTACACCACGGACAACGAGCTTCCCATGGATGTCAATATGCTGATCAACTACCTGTCGATCGACCCCGGCAAGGAGATCAATTACTACTCCTATGCCGCCGCATGGTCTTGGTTGATGACTATGACAGGCGAGGAGAATCCCTCCTCGGCAGATATCGATGACGAACTGCTGGAGCTGTTCCGCGGATTTGTTTATGACCGTTACTTCTCTGTTGTGCGTGAGGCATTTGACAAGTCCCATCCCAACCATATGCTTTTGGGTTGCCGCTTCCTGACCAAGGTTAAGGACGCACCGTGGGTTCTTCGCTTTGCTGCACTCTATCTTGACTGCGTGACCATCAACTGGTACGGTCAGTGGACGCCCGATGCCAATGATATTTACGAGATCAGCCGCAACATGGATCTGCCCATGATGGTTACCGAGTTCTATACCAAGGCTTTGGAGAACGACGGAAGCTTTGATGATCCCAATGATCCTCTGAAGAACACCCGCGGCGCCGGCTGGATCGTTCGCACCCAGCAGGACAGAGGTGATTTCTACGAGAACTTCACCCTTCGTTTGCTTGAGTCCAAGCATTTCGTCGGTTGGCAGTGGCACCAGTATCTGGACGACGATGACAGCCCCGAGGTAATCTATAAGAACGGCGTTGACGGAGAGTGGCGTGACCAGTCCAACATCGATGCCAATAAGGGAATCGTCAACAACTGGCACGAGCCTTACGAGGAGCTTTGCGCCTCCATGGCACAGATCAACCTTAACGTCTACCGTTTGGCACAGCACTTCGACGCCAAATATGCCGCCCGTGCTGCCGCTCAAAAGGATGAATGATCTGTAATTAAAAAAATCAAGGGACTTCGTAAGGGGTGTCTTCCGTAAAGCAGGTTTTACCTGCCGATAGAAAATCATCTTCGTAGGGGCGTTCTGTGAACGCCCGCGGGCGAACGCAGTTCGCCCCTACGGCAAAAGGACAGAAAAATTCACGTTTTCTGTCCTTTTTCATATGCCCTGCAAGATATAGCGTGTTACACTTTTAGGTGTACTGTCGGGCGGCAACATAGCCTTCCTCCGGGAGGAAGGTGGCACGCGTAGCGTGACGGAAGGAGCCTGCGAGACTTTAGCTTTTAACAAATTTTATCACAACGCGCTCTCCCTCACCCGACTTCGTCGGGAGCTCCCTCCCGGAGGGAGCCTTTGGTTCGTGTACCCCGAAACTCTGTCTTATTTTCCTGACAAGCACTGCTTTTGTGGACACAAATGCGATAAACATATTGTTTTGGTTGAATTGTTTTTCTGAAAACTCAAATATCTCGTTATTGAAAGTTTGGAAAGTTATGTTATAATATTATTGAATCGATTCAAAATTATTATGAAAGGGATGATACCAAAATGGATATAAAGAAAGTTGGTAATCAGATTGCCGAATTACGAAAACTGAAAGGATTAACGCAAAGTGAATTAGGTGAACGCCTTTGCGTATCGTTTCAGGCTGTAAGCAAATGGGAACGAGGAGAAACTTTGCCCGACACCGCTATTTTGCCGGACTTGGCTAATGTTTTGAAAACAACTACAGATTTTATATTGACAGGAGGAGAGAGAATGATTGAATATAAGGGAAAAATAATGGTTTCCGATATGATACAAGGTTTGAAATGCCTTGAAAATATGGGAAATTTGCTTGGAAACTCAAATATAATCTATCGCTCGGCAATTAATGGCATTGATACCAATATGAACACAGAAATCGAAAAAGCATTTACCGATGATTATGTTTTTGAGGCATTTGTTGCGGAAGCTGTCATTCAAAATTTGAATATGGGGGCTTACGTAGATATTACCGATGTAAAAAACAGTCTTAAGTATGACCATTTCAAAAAAATCATTTTAGATTATTGTGCTAAAAAAGGCATAAAGTAAAAACGCAAAACCACCATCCAGCATACATCAAATGCTGAATGGTGGTTTCCTTTATATCTGCTTTATCGCAGGTACGCCAAAGGAGTCCCTTTTTAATATGAATTTTTGCCCACAAAAACAAAAAAGGAGATATCCAAAACAGATATCTCCGATCTTGGTGACCCGTACGGGAATCGAACCCATGTTTTCGCCGTGAGAGGGCGATGTCTTAGCCGCTTGACCAACGGGCCTCATCGACTTGCCTATTATATCATATATTTTTTCTCTTGTCAATAGCTTTTTGAAAAAAACTTAAAATTTTTTGGTCGCCTGCGGGCGGGGGGAGGTCGCTTTTTGAAGAAAAGCACACTTTCTTCGAAAGTGCGCAAAAACTTTTCTATTGTGCCCTGCCGAATTTGAGCGAACATACTGCCCCCCTTTGGGGGATTGCCATGTTCGCACCAACTGCAAAAGGGCACAATAGAAAAGTTTTTTGCGGAGCTTTTTTTCAAAAAAGCGACCTCCCCCCGCCCGCAGGCGGCTTCGCATTTTCGGTTAAACTTTTTTAAGCTCCAAGCCCATCATGCGAGCAAATATGGCAATTTCTTCCATGTGATCACCGACACCGAGGGCGAGGTGATGCGTGGGACCTGCGTCGCACCAATCCTCGATCCAGTTGGTTACGGGGCGATCCATGTGACACTTGGTGTTGGTGTTTCCGGTCTGAGGAATGGCACCGGGCATGGAGGTGGCATTCGAGGCGATCAGACGGAAGCTGCCGTCCTTCTTGACGGAGCAGGACAGCAAGGAGATGGGACCCGTCTTGAGCTTGAACTCTACCGATACACCCGCACCCGACTTACCGTGGAATTTTTTGAGCTTGCGGAGGATCGGGCGTCCGTCGCTGACCGACAGATTGTGAGGACCGTCATGACCGATCAGCACCACGTCGTCGGTGACGTCAAAGGGATGAAGCTCGGCAAACGAGCCGCCGCCGCCCACGCGATTCATGATCAGCATAGCTGCTGCCGTCTTGAGGTCAGCTTCGCCTGCCAGCGGCAGACCGCGACTGGTCAGAAGGGAGTTGCCGATGATCAAATTGGATGCGATCTGCTCGTAGCGATTGCCCTTTTCTCCCTTATAATAGTAGGCCAAAGCCGAAAGTCCGTGGCGGGTGGTCAGCTTTTCCAAGCCTACGGAGCAACGGGCGGCGAGATCAAGGTCGGCGTCCTGTACATAATCGGTGAGAGGGTCATTGGAAGGCTCGCGAATGTCAAATACACTGCGGATCTCGTCGATCTTTTCGCGCACTTGAGCGTCGGTCACAGACTCCACGTCTTCGCACAGCTCGCACATCTCCAGCATCTTGACATGAGCGCCAAAGGTGGCGGAGAAGGCGGTGGGGTCGGTGTTCATGTCGTACATTCCGTCATAGGTGTGACCCAGATAGCCGAACTTGGCATAGCGGAAGGCGGCGACGGCGGCGATGGCACGCTCAAATACGCCGATCCGCGCGGCAATGCGCTCGCGGTTGACCATGCTGTCCACCAAGAAGAAGGGGCGGGGCGCGCCCAAACGCTCATAAACACCGGCAAATTCGGGCATGGAGCAAATGTCATCGTTGCAAAGCTGCATATAGGTGGTGGTATTCTGATAGTCCAAATGTGCCAAGGGCTGCAACCCGACCAAAATCTGCGGAATGTGCAGATACTTGGCGAAGGGGAAGACCACCGCCGAGGGAATGTAGGTGGCCATGACGATGAACAGCGCATCCAGATCCTCGATCTGCGCACTCTTGACGGCCATAAAAGCGCTGTCAATGTCGTCTACAAAGCCAAGGTCAATGATGTCGTTTTTGCCGGTGAAAAAAGAAGGAAGCTCCTTTTGCTTCTGCTTCAACTCTGCTCGAAGCCCTTCAAACTGGGACCAGTAGATGTAGTGTCCCATACCGACGATGCCGATGCGGGGTTTTCTTGCGTGAATCATAATATTTCTCCTTACTGACGGTGCACTTTTGGAAGCGGAAGGGGGACAAAAGAAATCTCTCCGCCGAGGCACCGCGTTATCTTGCTTGTTGTATTCATTATACATGGTTTTCGGGACGATAGCAATATAAAATTTCGACTGCAATAGCACAAATCGACCATGCGGACTTGACAGGGGGAGGGCGAGAGGATATAATATAGAAAAAGGGAGGTGACGGCTGTGTCGGAATATATTGAGGTCTCGGATTTTGACATAACGCTTGCCGAAGTGTCTTTGGTGCATCGCAATCGGTTTGTGGAGGGCTTTCATTTCAATGATTATTGGGGCGGACGCCGCATGGACGGGTTGGTCTTCTGTGTCTCGGGACGGGGATTTTTCGACTTCGACGGCGATCGGTTGACGTTGGAGGCAGGGCAGTTGCTTTTTTTGCCGTCGGGCAGCGCCTATTCGGTGGGATGCGAGGAGCGGGAGCCTTTTGTTCACTACACAGTCAACTTCCGTCTGGCGGACTATGAGCCGCGAGAAGGTGCGGTGGCAGATATCCTTTCGGGAACCCGCCGATTTGTCTGTGCTGACCGTGAGGACGGACGCATCGAGGCTTGCATGGAGCGGCTTTTATCGACATGGCAGACCAAGCGGAACGGATACCGCGTTGCAGCCAAGGCGGCGGTGTACGAGCTTCTCGCCACCTACTTTTCGGGCGCGGGAAGAGCACTTCGCGACGGCGAGGGATACGGCAAGCTCCGCGCCGCCAAGCAGGTGATGGACGAGGATTTTGCTCACGATCACAGTGTTTCCGAGCTGGCGGGCTTGTGCGGACTCAGCGAGACACATTTCCGTCGGCTGTGGCGCCGAGTTTTCGGCGTGACTCCCGTGGCATATCTTCGGGCGCGGCGCATTGCCCGTGCCAAAGACCTGTTGCTTTCCGGGCTTTATTCGGTTTCCGAAGCGGCTCACGAGGTGGGATTTGAGGATGCCAACTATTTTTCGCGTGTCTTTCGACGTGAAATGTCCATCACGCCCGGTGAATTTATAATGAATGGTGATTAAAGAAGAGGTAGATCATGTTTGAAAAAGTTACTTTGGAAATCAGTCTTAAGCCTTTTTACAAAACGGATGATGCGTCGATCCGCCGTGTTTGCCGCGAGGTGTTTGACGGCTGGCGTGCGCTTTTGCGCGGTCGGAAAACCGTTTCCATCTTGCTGTGGGCATCCGACGGTAGCGAGATCTTGGATTACGCGGGGCGGCTTGACGACACCTTTGAGTGGGCGAAGTATGTGGGAACGGCCAACCATGAGGATCTTCATCCCGATGAGCCTCGTGAGACCTCCTTGCACAAGCGCCGCCAGCTCTATCGTGCCGATGCCCCCGACATGACCTACGGGATCCTAAAAAAGATCATTGCTACCTTCAAGGAGGAGGGAGAGCGCGCTTGCCCCGATGCCACGATCCGCGTGGGTGAGACCTTCGACATCGGCCCCGAATTCGCGGTCTCGGATTTCAAATACCACCGCCATCCCGAGATCTGCACGGGCACAAAGCTTGACGGATGCGGCTTTGTGGACTGCACAGCCGAGCTTGCGGGGGACAGCCGACGATATGCGGCATACCCCAACGGCATTCCCGACGGCACACCGTTCGGCACCTTCTTTGGTCGTCAGGCGGAGATATTCCTCAAGGATATGGGCTTTGATTATCTGTGGCTGTCCAACGGTTTGGGTTTCAGTGCCGAGCCTTGGTCGATCAACGGAAAGATCTTCGACGGAGAGCGATTCTATCCCGAAAAATTGGCGGCAACCAGGAAAAAAGTGTTTGACTTCTGGCGTCTCTTCCGCGAAGCTTGCCCGAATATCCCTTTGGAAGTGCGGGGAACCAACAACTCGGTCGGCATCGACTATGCTACCGACGGCGTGCCTCTTTATGATATTTACCGCGGTAATTTCGGCATCACTCCTCCCCCCAACTCTCCTTGGGCGGCGATCAATGATAACTACGGCTTGGAGATCATGGGGCACATGACCCGTATCTGCGAGCTTCCCGATCAGGGCTTCCTGTTCCGATACTATATCCACGACCCATGGTGGATCAATTCCCCTTGGTACGACCGCTATGACGGCGCGCCAACCGACATCTATCTGCCCATGGCGATCTCGCGCGTGGACGAAAACGGCTCGGTGGAGAGTGCATCCGCCTTGAATATCCTGTCCATCGACAACAGCTTCGGAGAGATGCCCGTGAGCTGTATCAATGAGCCGATCCCTCATTTTCTGAAGGCCGACAAGAATGCCCCCGATGCGCCCGCACCCATCGTTTGGGTCTATCCCATGCGCGAATACACTACAGCCGACGGCGAGGCGGTGCTTTCCCGTATGTATTTCGGTGACAGCTTTATCCGCGATGCCATCAATGACGGGTTCCCCCTTTGCTGTGTTACCTCGACAGACAATTTCCTCAAGCAGTCATTGGAGATCTACCGTTCAAGCATCCTGCTGTCTCCCGTGCCCGAATCCGAGGAGGTCAGAGAGAAATTGCGCACCTTCGCACAAAAGGGCGGCAGGGTCATTTTCTACGGCTATCCTCACGAGACCGAGGGTCTTTCCGAGATCGGCACCGTGGTCGATATGACCGCTGCCCCCGAGACCCTTCGCATCGCTCTTGAAAGCTACGGCTACCAAATTCGCTTTGTCACAAAGCCCTCGGCGCTGAAGCCGCCCACCATGACGGTCTCCCGAAGCGATAACGGATTTTTCTTCTCGGTATACAACAGCAACACGACCTCCGATGCCCTCATGAAATTCCCCCTCGGTGCCCCCATCCTGTCCGGCGGCGAAACCGAGCTTTCCGACGGCTTTTCCAACTATCGGTTTGCCCGTTGTGAGCACCGAGAGTGCCGCATTTTTGTCCATCAATCTTCGGGTGTCATCTCGTGTCACGAGAAGAACCCCAACAATGTGCGCTTCCGCCGCCGAATCGAGCTGCGCGGTCTTGAGGATGCCACCGTCTGCTTCTTCCCCGAGTCCTACTGCCGCGACGAAGCCTATATGTGCGATGCCAAGCATTCTCCCGATTCCACCCCCATCCTCGATCCCCGTCTCCAATGCGTCCATGATCCCGTCCACGGCACCTATTTCCGCGCCGAAAACCTTACGGGCAACTTCGCGTTTCTGCTCCCTCGACGGTAAGGCCGCCTGCGGGCGGGGGGAGGTCGCTTTTTGAAAAAAGCTCCGCAAAAACTTTTCTATTGTGCCCTTGCGAAATTTGAGCGAACATACTGCCCCCCTTGGGGATTGCTATGTTCGCACCAACTGCAAAAGGGCACAATAGAAAAGTTTTTTGCGGAGCTTTTTTTCAAAAAAGCGACCTCCCCCGCCCGCAGGCGGCCTTACCGTCGAGGGAGCAGAAAAGTTTCTATTGTAAAATTCGGCGCGGTGTGGTATAATGGGAGGTGGATAGAATTGTTGAATTTACAAGGAGGAATTTTATGATCGTTATTGATGCTTTGCATCTTTCGGGTGTAGATTTCAACCTTTCGGGGATCGTTTCCTTTTCGCGCACGCAGACGGCGGGGGCGCGGCTGGCTTATACGGATATGGGGCGCCCCGATCATGGGCTTTGCTTGGTTAAGACGGGGGGGATCATATATGCCGATGATGAGGGACGGGAAGTCTCCGCGTCGGAAGGGGATGTGATCTACTTGCCGCGCGGCAAGCGGTATTCGGCGTTTTTTGAGGGGCGCGGAGGCTGTGAGGAGAGTGATGTTCTTATCAACTTTTTGCTCACCGACGACTGCGGTCGTGACATGGCGCTTTCGGATGATATTTTTCGCTTGACATCGGAGGCGGACGAGGAGACGGTTGGGTTGTTTGAGACGATCGTTTCGTGCGGACGGGGCAATGGTGGGGTCATGCATCTCAAGATGCTTATGTTTCAATTGATGGATCGATTGTTGGGCTTGGCATATGGACGATCTTGCGGAACTATTGAGGAGTGTGTTTCTTATATTGACACAAATTATGCCGATATTGCTGATGTTTCGGAGTTGGCTGTGCGGTGCGGTCTGGGGGAGACAGCCTTTCGCAAACGGTTCCGCGAGAAGATGGGAATGTCTCCCGTTCATTACATCAATGCGGTGAAGGTGGAACGGGCGTGCCGTATGCTCCGAAGCAGCGAGATCACGGCGGCAGATGTATGTCGATTGCTGAATTTTTATGATCTTGCCTATTTTCACAAGGTTTTCAAGCGCTACACCGGGAAAACTCCGGGCGAATTTGGGAAAGAATATCATGCAAAGGGAATGGCATCAAAGGGGTGATTGTGCATCCTTTGGCTTTTTGAAAATTTGACGACCGAGCGGGGAGAAGGGAATTGCGTCAAATCGTTAGAGGAGGACGTCGCGTTCCCCCAAGACCATAGACAGGGGGGCATAAATTGTTCACTTTTCCGCCTCGCTCTTTTTAGCGGGATCTCTTCTAAACAGGATATATTCCATCCTTTCCGGTCAAGATTTTCAAAATTTTTACCGAAAAGCAATTTGTCATAATTCTCCCTCGCAATACCAAACCGTCTCTCTGTAGCCCCAAACAACCTGCGGCATCTCTCCACTAACAAATCTGCGTAAAAACGAGCGATAGGGAAACCGAAAATATGCTGTGCAGCAATCGGTTGTGCGAAAAGGCGGTCTTCTTGGGGGGAGCAACTCCTATTTCTCTTGGGGTAGCAGAGAAGTAACACCCCGGCGAAGGAGTAGCACACAATAATCATTTTTTTATTTTTTCGCCCCATCCCCCCATCCCTGTTCACTTGCCCAAAATCATCAAATTTTCGTTCACCATTTTGCATCAAAATCCCGAAATTTTTTGGATTTATGCTCGGATTTATATATATGGGTTGACTTTTGATCGAAAATGTGCTATAATTCCCTATAACCATAAGTGGCTTTGTCGAAAAAAAGCGTCTTTGTGGTGCTTTTTCCATGTAAAAAACTCTGTAAAAATTGAACGAATCTGCAATCATCCTAAATCTGAAATAGGAAAGGAAATCAACCATTCGTTGATAAAAAAGAAAAGTATGGCAGTTGAAGAAAAGTACGAATTTGAAGTTTCGGAAGAAGTAAAGGCCAAAATGGAAAACGCCGATAATAAACATGAACTGATCGACGTGGAAGAACTCAAGGATCTTAAGCCCATCAAGTTGAAGTCTCGCGGCTATCGCTTTTTCAAGCGTGCGGGGGATATCCTCATCTCGGGCTTGGCGCTGATCGTTTTGTTGGTGCCGCTGCTTTTTGTGGCGCTGGCTGTCTTCATCGATGACCCCGGCAAGGTGCTGTTCCGCCAGTATCGCGTGGGTCGAAACGGCAAGCGGTTCCGTCTGTACAAATTCCGTTCTATGAAAAAGAGCACACCCAAGTATATGTCCACAGCCGAGGTTGACGATCCCGACAAGTATATTACTCGCGTGGGCAAGATCCTTCGCAAGACGTCTTTGGATGAGTTGCCCCAGTTGATCAATGTGTTCAAGGGCGATATGAGCTTGGTAGGTCCCCGTCCCCTGATCTCCGATGAGTATGAGATCCATCAGATGCGCGCAGCCTTCGGTGTGTATGCCCTCCGTCCCGGTGTGACGGGCTTGGCACAGATCAACGGTAGAGACACTGTGGCTCCTGCGGCTAAGGTTCGTTGGGATGTGAAGTATCTGGAGACCTTTGGCTTTAAGACCGATATGAAGATCCTGTTTGCCACCGTGCCCAAGATCTTCGGCGGCGAGGGCGTGGTAGAGGGATATTCCTCTGCCGAGGCCGAGAAAAAGGAAGAAGAAAAGGTCGAAGAGACCCAAGAAAAATAAACTGACCGACACGGCTTTGACCGAAAAGAAAGGGGTCGTTTTTGTGGAAAATTACAGTATTTTGATGTCTGTATACCGAAAAGATACCGCGGAGCATCTGCGCCAAAGTATCGAAAGTATGTTGAATCAGACCGTAGCCTGCGAGCAATTTGTTGTTGTGCAGGACGGTCCTTTGGGTGACGATCTTGTCGCCGTTATTAACCAATATGCCTCCGCTCAGCCGGAGGTCTTTACTGTTGTACCCTTGGAAGAGAATATCGGACTGGGAAAGGCGCTGGATGTGGGTCTGGGCTATTGCCGTAACGACCTTGTGGCCAGAATGGACGCAGACGATATCTCTCTGCCCGAGCGGTGCGAAAAATTAATAGCTTTGTTTGAGTCTGAACCCAGACTCGGAATTGCGGGTACCAATATCGACGAATTCTATGACGATCCGACCAACGTGGTTTCCAGTCGCGTAGTACCGTCCGATTATGAAGGGATCCGCAAATTTATTCGTCGCAGAAGTCCCTTTAACCATCCTTCGGTCATGTTCCGAAAGAGTGAGGTGATCCGTTGCGGCGGCTACGGAAAGATGCGCCGTAAGCAGGATCACGACCTGTTTGCCAGAATGCTTGGCATGGGTGTTTATGCGCTGAATGTCAATGAGTCTCTGCTGCTGTTCCGCGCCGACGAGGGCAACTATAAGCGCCGTAAGAGCTGGGAATATTGCAGTAGCTACATAGCCGTTCAAAAGGAAAATTACAAGCGCGGATATTGCTCCCTGTGGGACTTGATCGTGGGCGCGACAGGTCAGCTTGTAATGTTCCTCACACCTTTGTTTATCATGAAGTTCCTGTCCGACCATCTGCTTCGCAAAAAGCCTGCCAAAGCGGCTCCCACACCTGCGGAAAAGGATGCTGAGGAGACTGTGATCTCCAAGCATGAGGCAAACGGCGTGACGTCGGGCTCCGAGCTTGATCCCAACAAATCGGTTTCCAAGGGTGCCAAGAAGTTTATCAAAAACGCACTTCGCCTGCTCCCCGATAAGACCTATCTCAAGCTTCGCTACCGCGCTGTTTTCAAAAGGAAGCTGAACGTGAAAAATCCCAAGACCTATAACGAGAAGTTGCAGTGGATGAAGCTGTATGATCGCAATCCGCTGTATACTCGGCTTGTGGACAAGTACGATGTTCGCGACTTTGTGACCGACCGCATCGGTGAGGAGCATTTGATTCCGTGCCTCGGTGTTTGGGATAAATTTGAGGATATCAACTTTGATGAGTTGCCCGATCAGTTTGTTCTTAAAGGAACTCACGATTCGGGAAGCGTGTACATCTGCCGCGACAAGAGCAAGATCGATAAGGTTGCGCTTAAGAAGCATTTCGACGAGGCACTTCGCGATAACCAGTATTACGGTGGTCGCGAATGGGCGTATAAGAATCTGAAGGGGCGCATCATCGCCGAGGAGTTTATGATCGATGACTCGGGTATTGGTCTCAAGGACTATAAATTCTTCTGCTTCGGCGGCGAAGTCAAGGCCATGTTTATCGCCACCGACCGCGGTGTAGAGGGTCAAGATGTCAAGTTCGACTTCTTCGACCGCGACTTCAACCATCTGCCCTTCCGTCACGGTCATGAAAATGCTGTGAACACGCCCCAAAAGCCTGAGGGCTATGAGGAGATGCTGGTGCTGGCAGAAAAGCTGGCCGAGGGTCTTCGTCATGTGCGTGTGGATTTGTACAACATCAACGGAAAGATATACTTCGGAGAAATGACCTTCTACCATCATTGCGGTTTCGTACCCTTTGAGCCCGAGGAGTGGGATGATACGTTTGGTAGTTGGATCAGTCTCGAATAAAGTTTAAGCGATTAAGATACATAAGGGATAATTTTATGAAAAAATGTCTTTTGCTGATTCCTCGAATGGGAAATGGCGGCGCGGAACGTGTAATGGCAACCATCGCCAACAATCTGTGCCGCGAGCATGAGGTGCGTATTGTCACCATGACCGACGCAGATTGCTTTTATCCGCTGGATGAGCGCGTTACCGTTACGGGTCTTGGACAAGGTGTCAATCGCAAAAATAAGCTGACACGTCTGTTTTCCACGGCTTTCGGCGGAGTCAAGGTCTTTTTTGCCCTTCGACGCGTTGTCAAGGAGTGGAAGCCCGATGTGCTGCTGTCCTTCTTGCAATCGTCTAATGCCATGGCGATCCTTTTGAAAATGTTCGGTATGAAGTGCCGTTTGGTTGTTTCTGAACGGTGCGATCCTACCGTGCGGAGCGGCTTTAATCGCCGGTTTGAGCGTCGTTTCTATCGCAAGGCCGATGCGGTGGTTTGCCAGAGCAGGGCGGTGACGACCTTTTTCCCCGAGAAGCATCGCGGGAACACTGTGGTCATCCCCAATCCCATTGCCGCCGATGCCATTCCGCCCCGTCATGAGGGTGAGCGCCGCAAGACGGTTGTTGGTGTGGGTCGATTGGATACCCAAAAGAATTTCAAAATGCTGATAAGCGCTTTTTCCAAGTTGCCCGATGCCTTTTCCGACTACACACTGGAAATTTACGGCGGCGGATGGCAGGAAAAGGAATTACAGGAACATATCAAGTCACTGGGGCTGGAAGATCGCGCACAACTTATGGGCGTCAAAAAAGGCGTTATGAGCTATGTTGCCGACGCGGCGTTGTATGTTATGTCCTCTGACTTTGAGGGCTTTCCCAATGCATTGGCCGAGGCGATGGCTACCGGTCTGCCTGTGATCTCCACCGATTTTTCCACCGGTGTGGCTAAAGATATCGTTGGCGAGAAGAATGGCATCGTTATCCCTGTCGGTGACGAGACTGCGCTGGTCGAGGCTATGGTAACCATACTTTCCGACGAGAGTCGATGGGATGACATGAGTCGTGCCAATCGCGAATTGCTGGATACACTTTCCGAAGATCGTGTGATGGCGCTGTGGAATGATGTACTGGGACTTGCGGAGAGTGGCGATACGGAAAAAGAGGGAAGCAAAGAAGGGGAGAAGGTTCTATGAATCAGACGATAAAGGAATTCGGAAAGAAAATCATCTCGCTTGTTCCGACCAAGCTGTGGTTGTCATATAATTTCAAACGTCGCATGGGTTATAAGATGGATTGGAAGAATCCCAAGACCTTTAACCAAAAGTTGCAGTGGCTTAAAGTATATAATAAAAATCCGATTTACACCGCCATGGTAGATAAATTCGAGGCCAAAAAATATGTGGCGGATATTATTGGCGAGGAATATATTATTCCCACGCTCGGTGTTTGGGACAGCTTCGACGAAATCGAGGTTGATAAGCTACCCGATCAATTTGTTCTCAAGTGTACACATGATAGCGGAGGACTTGCTATTGTCAGGGATAAATCTAAATTTGACAAAGAGAAAGCAAGAAAAAAATTCGAAATCGCGTTAAGAAGAAATCCGTATGCCGTCACCCGCGAATGGCCGTATAAAAATGTCAAGCCCCGTATTATCGCAGAGCAGTATATGGAGGACGAGAACGAGGCGGCGGGTCTTACCGACTATAAGTTTTTCTGCTTTGATGGAGAGCCTCGAATGCTGTATGTTTCCCAAGGGTTGGAAGATCACGCAACGGCAAGAATTTCCTTTTACGATATGAACGGCGACCCCATGCCCTTCTGCCGTAAGGATTTTCGCCCTCTTGAAGGAAAGTTTCAGCCGCCTTCCAATTTTGATCAGATGCGGAAAAAAGCAGAGGAGTTGGCGGCTAAAGCGGACAGTCCTTTTGTTCGCATTGATCTGTATTCTGTAAACGGCAAAGTCTATTTTTCCGAAAATACCTTCTTCCCTTGCAGTGGAATGATTCCCTTCTCGCCGGAGGAGTGGGATGCCAAGCTTGGTGCGTGGATTGAACTTCCTGCTGTGAAAAAAGAGGAAAAATAATCGGAATTTCACCGCCCAAAAGGAATGGAGGAACCATGAAGATTACCATATTTATGAGCGCCCTATCCGGTGGCGGCGCAGAACGGGTTACTTGCAATTTGGCAAACCATTTTGTGGCTTTCGGTCATGAGGTGGAGATACTGACCATGGGCGAGGATGTTCCTGCCGAGCCCTTGGCAAACGGTGTCAAGCATACCCCTCTTTTGACCAAGAAGGAACGCGGCAATGCACTTGTCAATAATGCCAAGCGAATTCTTCGCCTGCGCAAATATATGAAAAAGAAAACCGTAGACGCTTATGTGGTCATGTTGCCGGTGACAACCGCTCTTATGCTTCATTTCTCTCGTTTGACCAAAGCGCCCATCATTGTTTCCGAACGTGCCGATCCCAAGGTGTATTCTGAAAAGATTCAAAAATCTCTTTCCCGTTTGGCGTCAAGAGCGTCGGGTTTTGTGTTCCAAACCGATGAGGTGGCAGAGTGGTATGAGCCCCATTTGAAGGGGGTCGCGAGCAAGGTGATTCCCAATGCCATCAATCCCGTGTTTTTGCGTCCCGCTTATGAAGGGGAACGGGAAAAGACCGTCGTGGCGGCAGGAAGGTTGACAAAGCAGAAGAATTTTGAGCTTTTGATCCGTTCTTTCGCTCAAATTGCCCCGAAATTTCCCGAGTACCGATTGGTTATTTACGGAAAAGGCGGTCTTTTGGAATCGCTGAAAGCCCTTGCCGTTGAGTTGGGGGTGGGAGAGCGCGTGGAGTTTCCCGGATATGTGGATAATATGCCCGAAACCTTGGAGAGGGCAAGTATGTTTGTGCTGTCTTCCGATTATGAAGGAATGCCAAACGCCTTGATGGAGGCGATGGCATCGGGACTTCCCGTTGTGTCTACCGATTGCGGTGGCGGCGGTGCCCGTTTCCTCGTCCGCGACGGAGAGAACGGACTTTTGGTTCCCAAAGGCGACGAAAATGCCTTGGCGGAAGCCATGGAAAAGGTGCTTTCGGATCAAGCTTTGGCTAAAACACTGGGTGACAACGCGCGTCAATTGCAAGAAATGCTTGCCCCCGAGAGAATATACGGGGAGTGGGAAGGCTTTATCAAAGAGATCGCAAAGAAATGATATCGTTGCCTGTGACCTTCTGCGTTCGCAGATGCTTCACAGAAAAAACAAAACCAAAAAGGAGAAAATCAGATGGGAAGACTCAGTCAGATCATCCATAAATTGCATTACCGTATCAAGCCCGGTGACTCGGTCAAGATCGCCAGAAAGATCGGTGTTCGCTTTACCTCGGAGCCCGGCAAGGAAAAGTGTCGGATCCTGTCCGAGCCTCTCGGTGTGTTTGGCTCGGAGCCGTATCTTATCACCATTGGTGAGCGTGTCGAGATCACTTACGGCGTCCGTTTTATCACTCATGACGGCGCGGCATGGTGCTTGCGCAACGATATGCGTTTTGCTGAACTGGATCTTCTCGGTCCCATTAAGGTGGGCAACAACGTGTTTATCGGCAACAATGCCATCATTCTTCCCGGGGTCACCATCGGTGATAATGTTATCATCGGTGCAGGCTCCATCGTCACAAAAGACATTCCCTCGGACAGCGTGGCCGCAGGAGTGCCCGCCAGAGTCATCAAGAGCATGGCAGAATACGCGGAAAAGGCCTCAACCGAGGGGGGGGGGGCGTTGAAGGTAAAGGGGCTCAGTGCCAAGGAAAAGCAGGCCAGAATACGCGAGCTTCGTCCCGAGTGGTTCCGATGAGAACGGATGTGAAGGATATGAATTTGAAATATAATTATGTGTTTTTGGGTTCCAATGCCGACTTTATGCAGATTGCTTATCGGGACATGAATACGGTTCCGTGGGCAAAATACCTGTGCCGTCGCATTGATTCGAAGAATCCTTTGCTGACCAAGCTTTATCAGATGCATACCTCTCCCGTTACCAATAAGCTGTTCCGTTTGCCGGGGCAGGGCGTTTGGAACAAAATGATGTTCCGTGGGAAATTTGCAGATGATAAGCCTATTTGCTTTGTGTTTCATCCCCGTTCCCGCTGGTTGCAGAACGGGATCATTGAATATTTGCGCAAGTCTTATCCCAATTGCCGCATCGTCGTGGCATTTCAGGATCTGGTGCGCTTGGCATATCCGCGCGGGATCGAGCGGTTGAAGGAAAAGGTAGATCTGTGCCTTTCGTTCGACCATGCCGATGCCGAGCAGTACGAAATGGATTACTACCCACTGGTGTACTCGCCCTTCGATATTCCGGAGGATGACAGCATTGCGGAGAGCGATGTGTATTTTGTGGGCAAAGCCAAGGATCGTTTGTCAAGGATCCTTTCGGTCTATGAAAAGTTGCGCGAGGCGGGGCTGAAATGTGAATTTTACATCACCGGCGTGGATCCCGAGGCGCAGAAGTATGCCGATGAGATCCATTATTGCGAGCAGATGTCCTATGTGGACAACCTCAAGCATGTGAAAAAGTCCAAGTGTCTGCTGGAAATCATGCAGCAAGGCGGTCACGGCTATACGCTCCGCGCGTGCGAGGCTATTATGTATAATAAAAAAATGATCACCGACAACTCCGAGATCGCGGGGGCGCCCTTCTACCGTCCCGAGCTGATCTCCGTGTTTGACGGTGTGAAGGATATCGATCCGTTTTTTGTGTTGGCTGAACCAACGGTGGCAGATTACGGATACAAGGAAGAACTGTCTCCTCTTCGTATGCTGGAGTATATTGATGAGAGAGTTTGATTTGTAGGGATTTAGGTGGCTTGCGCTACCCTTTTGGGAGGTGTTTTGGTGAGATTCAAAATATCAGATACCAATATTTGCATTTTCTTTATGACTTTATTGGTGTTTTTGGATATGGAGCCGTTTTTCACATGGAGCTCGGTGAGTTCGTTGGGGTATCAGCTCTATACGGGAATCATTCTTGTGACAACGATTTTTATGTTTTATCTGGTGCTGTTTAGAAAACGGCTTGTGGCAAGATCGATCCCCGCCATTACAGACCGTAAGAGTATTACCTTCCCCTTGCTTTTGGTTTCAACGATCATCGTTCTTTTGTTTTTCTACGAGGTTTATTTTTCCGGTGTGGTAACGACAACAAGGCAACCGTTTAATATGGCGATGCTCTGTATTCATTTGGGATTAATGATGTTCACCTTGCAGGATAATTTGACATTGCGCAGTGTATATCTTGCTTCCAAAAAGATTTTTGCTGTTTCATTGATTCCCGCGCTTATTGTATTTGTTTTGATGCAAATTGGCATTTCGCTTCCTCACATTACGTTGGCAGCTGACGTGGGAAAGGATATGACAGGACAATCTTATCAACTTTATGCGGGTTTGGCCACAATGCTTCGCAACAACGGTGGTCTTTTGAATCGTTTGTGCGGTATGTATCGTGAGCCCGGATTCGTAGGAACCATTGCTGCGCTGTTTCTTTTAGGCGATAAAATATCGCTCCGGAAATGGGAGAATGTGATCATTCTTGCCGCTTCTCTATGTACTTTCTCGCTGGCCTTTGTGGTTATGCTTCTTTTAGGTGTGATGCTTCGTGCGGTGGGAAATATGAGAAAACGCAGAAATATGGTAGCCGGGGTGGCAGTGGTGTTTGCGGTGATCGTCGGTTACTTTGTGTTCATGAGCATTCCGCTGGATGCTAATTCTGCGTTGGGACAGCTTCAGGGACGTTTGGTTATTACCGAGGATGGCGGACTTGCAGGCGATAATCGCTTCGGCTCATCCGAATGGGCAGAGGAGGCTTACGACGCGTTTTTAAACAGTAGCTTGAAAATTCGTTTGTTTGGCTACGGCGCAGATTATCGAGCCGTGCCGGGAACCGATTACAGTATATGGCAGTCTGTGTGTTCCTATAAGGAATTTGTTTTTTCCTTTGGCTTTTTAGGGTTGATCATTTTGGGAATCGGTTTTATTCTTTCTGTATTTGTTAAATATCGCGGAGTGCGCGGTGGACAGAAGTGGAATATTTTTGTGTTGCTTACTATCTTTCTTGTGTCTATTTATCAGCGTTTTGATGTTGCTAATTTTCACTATTTCTGCGTACTGTTCGGCGGTGCTTCCAATTTGGCGCTTATGGGAGTTGAGACCGAAAAAGATGCATCTTCAGATAGCAAGTCCGGATCCCGACGTATTGTTTTTCGTTGGGCGAGCGCTGAAAAAGAGCGATTTTAAAATGAAGATTGATTTTGTGAGGTGATTGGGTGCGTTCGCTCAGTACGTTAAAAAATATGATCATGTCATTGGCTTATGAGGTTATGCTGATCTTGTTTGGTCTTATTATGCCGAGACTGATCATCGGAACTTACGGTTCAGAGGTCAATGGGCTAACTTCTACCATTAATCATTTGTTGTCGATCCTGAATCTGCTTCAAGCAGGAGCGGTTGGGGCATCGATTTTCCAGATGTATAAACCCGTTGCTGAAAAAGATTATTATCAAGTGAGCATGGTTCTCGAATCTTCTCGGCGTTATTTCCGCAAGCTTGGGCTAATTTTCTTAGCACTTGTTATTGTGGTTATTCCTATCATGAGTATAGGTACAGAGTCGAAGTTGGCTATTTGGGAAAAGGCTTTGGCGTTTTTGATTTTGGGAGTCAACGGAGCATTATATTTTTTCTTTACTGCATGGTATGATATTCTGTTCGCACCACATCAAAAGCGATATTTGTTTTCGATAGCGAGCATTTTGGATAAACTGCTGTATTACGGGTTGTTGTTTGCCGTAATTCTTTTGAAGCTTCACTTTATGTGGATGTATGTGGCGGTGCTGGTCGGCACTTGCTCTCGAGTTTTGTTCCTCCATGCGATCTATCGAAGGGAGTTCAAGCCATTACTTGTTAAGGTAAAGCCGAATGAGAACTTTAAGATCAAAAACAAGGGCTATCTTCTTTGTAATCAAATAGCGGCTCAGGCGGTAGATGCTTTGCCGTCAGTAATGATCACCTCTGTTTCGGGGTTGATTTCGGCCAGCGTTTATGCTATATATACCTTGGTTCAAAACATGATCAAAATGGTGGTTCGAACATTGCAGATCTCGGTTTCCGAGGTGTTCGGAAATCTTGTGGTGTCGGCGAGTGAGGAGCGCGTTAAGAGGGTCTACGGGCTTTTGGAGTTTGTGTTTTTCTTAGCAGCGGTCGTGCTTTGCTGTTGCGCGAGTTTCCTTTTTATGCCATTTATCTATCTGTATACCAACGGTAATACTTTGGACGGTATAAACTATATGTATCCCGTTCTTTCCATTGCGGCGGTTTCGTATGGTGTCTTATATAGTATGTATATGCCTTGCTATACGCTGACCAATGTGTACGGTCTTTTTAAGGAAACTTATCTTCAAGCGGTGATTTGTGCGATCGTTTCAACGGTGGCATCTTTGCTATTAGGTATATTTGTCGATTGGCCGCTTTTGGTATTTGGTCCTCTTTTCTACTATTTCGCGATGATTATTTGGCGTTCTGTAGTGGCACGGAAAAAAATATCGTGGTTCCGATTGACAAGCTTTGTTTGCCGTATGCTTGTTGCTATACTGACCGTGGCAGTGTCGGTGATCGTTTCTTCGGCAGTTTATGCGGATCGCTATCCCGAGAGCTGGTTCGGATGGCTTGTTCATGCGGTGTTGTGTGGTCTGACGGTGCTTTTGGTGGTTGGTATTTATGTGCTCATTTTCGAGCGCCCTGCCGCGAAAGGGTTGATTGGATATGGTAAAAAGTTGCTGGCCAAAAAGTTTGGTGGCAAGAAAAAGGCTTCCTAATTTATAACGAAAGGTAAGACTGACAATGAAAATTCTGGTAACCGGTGCCAACGGATATTTGGGGCAGGGCATTGTAAAGTCGCTTTGCGACATGGGTGCTGAGGTCTTGGCGGCTGATTTTTCGGTCGAGAATGTGGACACACGCGCCAAGGCGTTCCCCTGTGATCTGTTTTCCATCGACGATCCCCATACCTATTTCGGATGCCCCGAGGTCGTGCTCCATTTGGCATGGCGAGACGGGTTTGTACATAATTCCTTGCGCCATGTGGACGATTTGCCCGCCCACTATGCCTTTCTTCGGAAAATGGCCGAGTCGGGTGCCCGTCGGCTTTGCGTCATGGGTACCATGCATGAGATCGGATTTTTTGAAGGGTGCATCAACGAGAACACGCCCTGTCAGCCTCAAAATCTCTACGGTATTGCCAAGGATGCGCTCCGCAAGCTGACAAAGCAACTCTGCTTGGAGAAGAACATCGGCTTCCAGTGGCTTCGCGGTTACTATATTGTGGGAAATTCCCGTTTCGGCAACTCGATCTTCTCCAAGATCACGGCGGCCGAGCAGGAAGGAAAGACCGAATTTCCCTTTACCACGGGACAGAATCAGTATGATTTTGTGGACTATCCCGATTTCTGCACGCAGGTGGCGGCGGCGACTATGCAGGACGCTGTGGACGGCATCATCAATATTTGCTCCGGTCGCCCCGAGAAGCTGTGCGACCGCGTGGAGCGCTTTATCAAGGAAAACGGCTATGCCATCAGGTTGGCTTACGGTAAATTTCCTGACCGCCCCTACGACTCCAAGGCTGTGTGGGCGGACGATTCCAAAATACAAAAAATATTAAAAAACAAGTGAGGTAGCGACATGAAAGGTATTATTCTTGCGGGTGGCGCGGGCACGCGTCTTTATCCGTTGACCATGGTGACATCCAAGCAGCTTTTGCCTGTGTATGACAAGCCCATGATCTACTATCCTCTTTCCACCTTGATGCTGGCGGGCATTCGAGAGATCCTGATCATCTCCACCCCCGTAGATACCCCTCGCTTTGAGGCGCTTCTCGGTGATGGCTCGCAGTTCGGCATCTCGCTGTCCTATGCCGTTCAGCCCAGTCCCGACGGATTGGCGCAAGCCTTTATCATTGGTGAGGAATTTATCGGAGACGACACCTGTGCAATGGTGCTGGGCGACAATATTTTCTATGGCAATGGCTTCTCCAAGGCGCTTAAGAAGGCCGCCGAGGGGGCAGAGCAAGGTCGAGCTACCATTTTCGGCTACTATGTTAATGACCCCGAGCGCTTCGGTATCGTGGAATTTGATGCCGACGGCAAGGTGCTTTCCGTGGAGGAAAAGCCCAAAAATCCCAAGTCCAATTATTGCATCACCGGCTTGTATTTCTACGACAATCGCGTGGTCAAGATGGCCAAGGCCGTCAAGCCCTCGGCGCGCGGCGAGCTGGAGATCACCACATTGAACGATATGTATCTCAAGGATGGCTCGCTTGATGTTCAGCTTCTCGGTCGCGGCTATGCATGGCTGGATACGGGAACCATGGACTCTTTGATCGAGGCCGCATCCTTCGTACAGACTGTGGAAAAACGTCAAGGCGTCAAGATCTCGGCACCCGAGGAGATCGCCTATAAGAACGGCTGGATCAGCAAAGAAAAACTGCTGGAATCCGCCGAGCGCTACGGCAAGAGCCCCTACGGAGAACATCTTAAGCGCGTAGCGGAAGGAAAATTGGTTTATTAATGAGTTGCGCCTGCGGGCGCGGGAGATCGTTTTTTGAAAGAAAAGCAGCACTTTCTTCGAAAGTGCGCAAAAAACTTTTGCCCCGCGCCCTTGCCAAAGTTTGAGCGAACATACTGCGCCCAATTCCGTGCCGCTATGTTCGCACAAACTACAATAAGGGCGCGGATCAAAAGTTTTTGCGGAGCTTTTTTCAAAAAGCGACCTCCCCGCCCGCAGGCGCATTGAACGATTACATACTTAGGAGGAAAGCAACCTTGGAAAAGATCGAAACACGGATTCCCGGAGTTTATATTTTGGAGCCAAAGGTCTTTGGCGATCATCGCGGCTATTTTATGGAGACTTACTCCACCGCCGTATTCGAAGAGCTTGGCATTACGAACGTATTTGTGCAGGACAACCAATCCTTTACCGCCCAAAAGGGTACCCTTCGCGGCATTCATTTCCAGAATGCTCCCATGGCACAGACCAAGCTGGTTCGTGTGACCAAAGGCGCGGTGCTGGATGTGGCAGTTGACCTTCGTCGCGGATCGCCTACCTACCGTCAGTGGGTCGGCGTGGAGCTTTCCGCTGAAAATAAGCGGATGCTCTACATCCCTCGCGGTTTCGGGCACGGATTTGTCACGTTGACCGACGATGTGGAGTTCTGCTATAAGGTCGACAATCTCTACAGCCGTGAGTGCGATCGCGGCATACGCTTTGATGACCCCGCCATCGGCGTGGAATGGGGTGTGACCGATCCCGTCCTTTCGCAAAAGGACACCACGTCGCCAACCCTTGAGAACAGTGACTGTAACTTTATTTACGGAGAGGTATGATTATGACTATTATCGTAACCGGCGGTGCCGGATTTATTGGAAGTAACTTTATTTTTCATATGTTGAAAAAATATCCCGACTACCGTATTATTTGCTTGGATAAACTGACCTATGCGGGCAATCTGTCCACTCTTGCAGGTGTGATGGATAACCCGAATTTCCGCTTTGTCAAGGCAGATATTTGTGACCGCGAGGCGGTATATACCCTCTTTGAGGAGGAGCATCCCGACGTGGTGGTCAACTTTGCCGCAGAGAGCCATGTTGACCGTTCCATTGAAAACCCCGGCGTGTTCCTCGAGACCAACATCATGGGTACCGCAACCCTCATGGATGCTTGCCGCAAGTATGGCATCACCCGTTACCATCAGGTATCCACCGACGAGGTGTACGGCGATCTGCCTCTTGACAGACCCGATCTGTTCTTTACCGAGGAGACGCCCATTCACACCAGCTCTCCCTATTCGTCGTCCAAGGCAGCAGCCGACCTTTTGGTCATGGCTTATCACCGCACCTACGGTCTGCCTGTGACCATCTCCCGTTGTTCCAACAACTACGGCCCCTACCATTTTCCCGAGAAGCTGATCCCGCTGATGATCGCCAACGCGCTGAATGATAAGCCCCTGCCTGTATACGGCGAGGGTCTGAATGTGCGCGACTGGCTGTATGTGGAGGATCACTGTAAGGCCATCGATCTGATCATTCACAAGGGTCGTGTGGGCGAGGTCTACAACATCGGCGGTCATAACGAGATG
>JAZSPB010000160.1:0-2539 GCA_045537235.1 Eubacteriales bacterium | reverse complement strand
GATTGGCGTATCCGTTCAGGCTGTTTCAAAGTGGGAAACAGATACGGGAGCACCCGACATATCGCAGGTAGTTCCGTTGGCTTCAGCTTTGGATATCTCTACTGATGCTCTCTTTGATTATGAGCATTATACAAAGCCCGAAGATTTTGAGGAGCTACGTAAAGATTATCATCGCCAAGAGGTATTCCGCGATCAAAGGGATTCGGCTAAGAACTACAAAATGCTTAATGCTTATTTTTCTGCGCATCCGCAGAACTCCGAAGCAGCTTCTTTGTGCCTTAAATGCTTGGTAGATATGATCGTTGCCGGAAAAACACAAGACCGAGGAAAAAGTGAGCTGATTGCCGAGTGCGAAAAGTATGCAAACTGTATATTCAAATACGAAACCGACATTGATACGGTTTTTATGAACCATTTCGTCCTTGCGCGCGGTTATGCCGCGCTTGGTGAAAATGAGAAAGCAAAAGAGATGCTCGGTAAGATTCCAGTGACATTTGGCGATAGATTGTATTGGGAGGCTGAAATTGCGCAGGCGAACAAGGAATATGACGACGCTATGTTGAAGTGTCGGTCAAGCTTTGCTTTGAAAGCAAGATACATTTCAAGATGCATCCGTATGGCGGGAGAAATACATCAAGCGAGGGATAGTGAAAACGGATTGGCACAGCGTATAGAATACGAGGAATATATGCTTCGGTTGCTCAACGCCTTTCTTTCCGGTGGTGATTATTTGCCTTGCCGCCAAACCTTCCAAAAGTACGTTCTGCTTTGCGGTATGGTAAAAAAACACACCAAGCTGAACCGATTTGATCTTGCCCTTGAAAAAGCCGAAATGCTATTTGCAGGCAGAGTTGAATTTTTGAATTTCCTTAATAATCAAGAAGGAAAATATTCGTTGTTGTTTGAGAACAACGATTCCGTGGAATATCAAATGCACACGAAATATCAGCTTGATTGTTATGTAAAGGACACAGTGGAGTTTTTGAAAAAGCGTCCCGAGTATGAAAATGATACAAGAATCAAGGAGCTTTTCAAGAAATACGACTTAGAGTAAATTCCCCAAGGGGGTGACGATTTGAAGGATAGTGTAATAATTAAAAGAATATGGCAATTTGCAAAGCCATATAAATGGGCATTTCTGATTAGTTATTTGGTTCTGCTTGTGGAGCTTGTGTTTAATCAGATCATACCTCTGTTTTTGGAGGACGTAATCAATTTTGCGGTCTATGAAGCGGATATGCAGGGATTCCTCTATGCAACGCTATGGTATGCACTTGTGTTTTTCGGTTACGCAGCTTGTGGCTTTATTCAGCTAATATTGTGGCAAAGAGTACATAACAAATACGTTTACGACGTTCGTATCGCTTGTTACAGAAAAATATTGCGTATGAAGCCGAGCGTGCTGACCGATATAAAAACGGGCGATGTAATTCGCACTATAAATAGCGATACCGCGGAGTTTCACCATATCATACAGCGCTTTGGTATGAGAATTTTGAACTCCGGAATCGGTACGATAGTGTCGTTGACAATTGTTGCTTTTATGAAATGGGAAATCGCGCTCTTGATGGTGGCAATCATCCCAATTTCAGCGATAGTATGTAAGACGATTGAAGCAAAAATGAAAAAAGCCTCCGATGAGCTCCGACAAAAGCAAGGTAAGTATTCTGCTTGGCTTATGGAAATGCTCAAGGGGATGCGAGAAATCAAGCTTTTTG
Organism: Eubacteriales bacterium; assembly: GCA_045537235.1. Lineage (GTDB taxonomy): Bacteria > Bacillota > Clostridia > Oscillospirales > CAG-272 > RGIG8775. The sequence goes on along the minus strand of JAZSPB010000160.1, from coordinate 821 downwards.
TTGCAGAGAAAACGGTACTAAAGATTTTCACAAACAAAAATAAAGATATTATTGATTCCTCGGTAAAGCAAGATATCATACAGTTTAAGTCCGATCAGATCATTAGTGCCATCTATTTCCTTGCAGACATTGTTTTCTATATTATCTGTGCTTTCTTTGTGGCAGGACGTTCTATTAATATCGGACAGTACGTTGCTATCGCATCTTATTTTTCAATGGTATCTTGGAACATCAGACGTGTATTGCACGGCAACGTAGACTACCAAAAGCGAAAGACCTGCGTTGAGCGCGTATTCAAGCTTTTAGACGAAGATGAGGAAAATGAGAATAATCTTGAAAAGCTTGATGTTCGTAACGGAAGTATAGATATTAAAAACCTTTCTTTCTTCTATACCGAGAAAAAAGACGTTCTCAAAAATATCGACTTACATATCGAGGCAGGAACGAAAATCGGTGTTGTCGGTGTATCCGGTGTAGGTAAAAGTACATTGGCAAATATCTTGTTGCGATTCTATGAGCCACAAGAGGGTGAAGTGCTTATCGATGGACAATGTTTGAGTGATTGCACTTATTCCTCTATCAGACAATCAGTTGGCATCGTCAATCAAGAGAACATTGTTTTTGATGCAACCATAAGAGATAATATCACGTTCGGCAGCAAAGCAACTGACGAAGAATTATGGTCGATTCTTGAAAAGGTATATTTGAAAGACGAAATAGAGAAGCTCCCGAACGGTCTTGATACTGTTCTTGGAAAGAAAAATATGTCTTTGTCGGGAGGTCAGAATCAAAGACTTTGCATTGCACGTCTTATGTTTCGC
>JAZSPB010000121.1:0-3385 GCA_045537235.1 Eubacteriales bacterium | reverse complement strand
CCTTCGAGCATCCAGTTCGGGGAGCCATCCTCATAGGTCAAAAATGCAACCTATGCCAAAAAGCCTTGTTTCGCAAGGCTTTTTCGGTTTTTTAGGGCAGTTTTTTTGACCTTTCTTATTTTGCAACCTTTTCCGAACCTTATGGACTTGAACCATCGACATAGTGGTGATTTTTAAAAGGATCCTGCTTTGCACAAATTGATAGTAGAAGTTGTTTTGTGTAATAACTCGGGTGTTTTGTTACTTTTCGCAGTCTAAGTTTTATGCTATACTATTAGCGTATTATATGAATAAAACGGAGGTGTTACATATGATAACATCACAGGAAATTAAGGCAATGGCAAAAAGAATGGGTGCCGATATTGTGGGTATCGGTTCAATTGACCGTTGGAGCAACGCGCCGATCCAAATGGATCCCAAGCAGATCATGCCAAAGGCAAAGTCGATCATAGCTCTCGGCTTCCGTGTTTTGCGCGGATCACTCAGAGGTATTGAGGAAGGTACATATTTTTCAAATTACTCCGCAATGGGCTACGGCGGTATCACCTATCTTTATATGCCTATGACCGTCATCAATTTGAGCAAAATGATTGAGGATGAAGGTTATGAGGCAGTTCCTATGGGACATCAAAGCGATTGGCGTGCTATTGACAACTTGGGCTATTTGCGCGAGAATTATTCCAGACCCGTGGCGCCCGGCAAGGCTGCACCGGACGTCATGATCAGTATGCGTATTGCGGGATTTTTGTGCGGGCTTGGTGAGATCGGATATTCTAAAATGCTGCTGACTCCCGAATTCGGCCCTCGCGTTCGCGTTGGCATCATTATTACCGAGCTTGAGCTTGAGCCCGACCCAATCATGGAGCCCGGTACTCTTTGCAATCGTTGTATGGCGTGTGTGCGTGAATGCCCCGGCGGTTGTATTCCTGCCGACAGAACGATCAAGGAAAATATCGGTGGATACGAACTCGAATGGGCGGACGTCGATATGGTTAAGTGCGGCGAAGCCTTTGTCGGTGCTGAACGCAAAACCGAGGCGGGCGACGAGGATTATTATGATAATGGGCAAGGCACGCACAAACCATCCGATATTTCTCCCTTCTACCATAAGCCCAGAAATCTCTACAATACAGGTCAGGCAGTCTGCGGCGCCAAGGGCTGTACTCGTGCCTGCATGGTCAGTCTTGAGGCAAGAGGCGTTCTGAAAAACAAATTTGAAAATCCCTTCCGCACACAAAAGCCTTGGCGCGTCGATTGGTCACAGGATGCGATTGAAGTGGATTACAAGGCACCCTATGAGGGAATGGATTCGCCTAACGCAAATAAAAAGGACGAAACACGGGCGGATTAATACGTATATCAGAAATATTATTAATCAAATGCACGCTTTCAGATTAGGAGGCACCGTTGCGCACACCTTGCGCAAAAGAATTTTCAAATTCACAAAATACAAGGCTCTGAAATTCGGATAAATCAGACTTGCGGAATTTCGGAATCGGAACGGATATTGGTCGGACAATGAAGTATAGCGTTGGATTTCAATTATATGAGGAAAACGAAGAACCGTTTTCAAATATCGTTCATACGTATCGGGGGCAGATCGCCGAGGTGTTTTTCGCCTGGCAGGATATCGCAACGGGTAGGAGCGCGATCGCAACGCGCCACGGCTACACCGACTGGTCTGCCCAAGCGAGAACGGAAGAAGAACTTCGCAGGATCAAGCAAATGGGTGTGAAGCTGGACTTGCTCTTCAACGGAAACTGCTACGGGGAGTACGCAATCTCCGAAAAGCTTGCTAATACGGTCGTTTCTGTGATCGAATATTTGGAGAGCGTCGGTTGCGGCGTAGATATCGTTACCACAGCATCTCCCGCGATCGCGCATACGGTCAAAAAGCATTTCCCCACCATCGATGTACGCGCTTCGGTCAATATGCGCATCGGAACGGTGAAGGGAATGGAGTATCTCTCTGATCTTTTCGACTCCTTCCACGTGCAAAGGGATTATAACAGAGATCTTTCACGCTTGAAGTTGCTGAAGGAGTGGGCAGATACAGCAGGAAAAAAGCTGATCATGCTTGCTAACAGCGGTTGTTTTGTCAACTGCTCTGGGCAGAGCTTTCACGACAATCTCGTGGCGCACGAGTCCGAGATATGCGAGGTGAAGAATCTGGATGATTTTACACCTTACGTTTGCTGGCAAGCCTTGAAAAACAAGGAAAACTGGCATATGCTCTTGGAAAATACGTGGGTGCGCCCCGAGGACATTCACCACTATGAAGGTATCTTCGATACGGTTAAACTCGCTACCCGTATGCACTCACTTCCCGGAATGGTAATCGATGCCTATGCCAGAGGTCGGTATATCGGCAATACGCTCGACCTTTTTGAACCCGGATTCGGCAGAGCTATCGCACCTTATATCATCAGTAATCTGAATTTTCCCGAAAAATGGTTTGCAAAAACGTCTTCTTGTGATAAAATATGTCATAGATGCGGGTACTGTAAGGCGGTACTTGAGCAAGTGCTTATTAACACAGAGGAAAATGTATGACGGTAAACAATCAATTTTTTGATGACCTGCATATCTCCGACATTTCGGTCATTTCGGGAACCCGCCCTTCCGGAAGAATGACCGATAATAGCTGTTACGGAAGAAGAAACAACGGAATTCTGTATGTTTGGAAGGGAGAAGCCACCTTTTACGACGATCGGGAAGAAACGGTCGTGGTATCAGATGGAGAACTGGTCTTTATACCAAAGTACAAAAAGTACAGAATGAAATACACGGCGGAAAGCACGACTTTCGTTGTGTTGAATTTTGATTTGTATGACAAAAGCAATGAGGACGTCTATCTTTTTGAGGATATCACCGTGCTGGCAAAGGACGATGAGTTCAACAGATTTGCAAAAATAATGACGAGCTTTGAGCTTTGCAGCGCATCAAAGACGATCGGCGCGACACTCCGAAAAAATGAACTGATGTACCGATTGCTCGGGTCAATTTATGCATTAACGCCCTATTTGTCGATCGGGCACGATATCGATTCAAAAATATCCGACGGCGTTCGCTTGCTGGAGCAGACATATCTCGAAAATTTACCGATTGTGCAATATGCCGAGGCAAGTCACGTCAGTGTAAATACGTTCAGGAATTTATTTCAAAAGCAATTTGGAATGTCTCCGTTAAAATACAGAAATCATTTGCGCATCGAGAGAGCGAAAGAGCTATTGTGTGAAGGCAGTTTTACGGTCGCAGAGGTGGCGTACGCCAGCGGATTTGAAAACATAGGCTATTTTTGCAGATATTATCGACAGATTACGGGAGAATCCCCGAGGGAAACGAAAAAAGGAACCAAAACGGCTGACCGCAACATCGGCGGTTG
>JAZSPB010000033.1:0-105337 GCA_045537235.1 Eubacteriales bacterium | reverse complement strand
CCAAGCGGTCTTAGGAAGACAAGCTTTATAGTCAACTCTTGGCTCACAGAACGACATGGCTACGATCCGACTTGGGGCAGTATGTTCGCTCAAACTTCCGTAAGGGCGCAGGTCAAAAGTTTTTTGCGGAGCTTTTTTTCAAAAAAGCGACCTCCCCCGCCCGCAGGCGCCGCCTCCCCTCATTCCATTTGTTAAAAAAAACGCTATAAAATATTGCTTTTTTTGCGATTTATGTATCTTTTTTTCACAAGTTTCAAATGCGTGGCGATTGACTCTTGCTTTTTTGGTTTGGATTCGGTATAATGGTATCAGAAGAATCGCGCCGTCGGTTGGCGCAAAGAAAACAACGCAAAGGAGACTCTTTTATGCAGAATATGTATACTTACGCCAAGGAGCGCTACGCAGCGCTCGGCATTGATACGGAAAAAGCGATTGCTACTCTTTCCGCCATGCCTATTTCCATGCACTGTTGGCAAGGAGACGATGTTCGCGGCTTTGACAACTGCGATGCTCTTTCGGGTGGAATTCAAGCAACCGGAAACTATCCCGGTGCCGCTCGCACGCCCGAAGAATTGATGGCTGATATCGACAAGGCGCTTTCCCTCATCCCCGGCAAGCACCGCATCAATCTTCATGCCAGCTATGCCATTTTTGAAGATGGCGAATTTGCTGATCGTGATGCGCTTGAGCCCAAGCACTTTGCCAAGTGGGTAGAATTTGCCAAAGCTCGCGGTCTTGGTATTGATTTCAACCCCACCTTTTTCTCTCACCCCAAGGCTTCCGGACTCACGTTATCCAACCCCGACGAAGAGATCCGTATGTTCTGGGTCAGACATGGCATTGCTTGTCTCAAGATCGCTGAATATTTCGCTCGCGAGCTCGGCACCCCCAGCCTCCTTAACATTTGGATCCCCGACGGAATGAAGGATATCCCCGCCGACAGACTGACCCCTCGCAAGCTGTTTGCCGACTCGCTGGATAAGATCCTTGCCTCCGGTTACGATAAGAATTTGGTTTATATTTCTTTGGAATCCAAGGTCTTCGGTATCGGATTTGAGTCCTACACCGTTGGTTCCTCCGAATTCTGTGTCAATTATGCCGCCAGCCGCGGTGTTCTCAGCCTTATGGATAACGGTCACTACCATCCTACCGAAGTGGTTTCTGACAAGCTTCCCTCCATGTTGCTCTTCAACGACAAGGTTGCGCTTCACGTTACTCGTGCCGTTCGTTGGGACAGTGACCATGTCGTACTCAATGACGACGAAACACGCGAAATTGCACAGGAGATCGTCCGCAATGACGCTACTGACCGTGTTCTCCTTGCCCTTGACTATTTTGACGCCAGCATAAACCGTGTGGCTGCTTGGGTCATCGGTATGAGAAATATGCAAAAGGCACTTCTTAATGCCCTTCTCACCCCCCATGCTAAACTGGCCGAGATGCAGAAGAACGGAAACTTCACCGAGTTGATGATGCTTCGCGAAGAACTCAAAACCTATCCCATGGGCGAGGTTTGGGCAGAATTCTGCGCAAGAAACGGCGTTGAAGGCTCCGAGTCTTGGTTTGACGAGATAAAGGCTTATGAGAACGAAGTTCTCTCCAAACGCAACTGAACGCGTCTATCATAACAAATTTTCTTAAAAAGCTCCATAAAAAAGCTTTTGATCCGCACTTCCTTGCGGTGAGAATGGACAGAGCAGAACCCGTTAAGGTTCTCCTGTTCTGTTCACCTCCACCTCGTGGGAAGTGCGGATCAATGTTTTTGGGGGCTTTTTTGATACCCTTTTTAGGACAAGTTAATCTCCAGATCTATACGTTCTGCGGTCGTATTGGTAACGGTAATAACATCGCCCTCTGAAACGGTTTTTCCGCTTTCGGAAGACGGTACTGTCACGCCGTTTACCGACCAAGTAACTTTTTGTGAAGGCAGGGTCAAGGTCTTATCCGAACCGTGATAGACAAAGGACTTGATTTCACCGCTCTCCAAACGAACGGAAGCATTCTCATAAACGGGGATGGGATCCTCCGCACTTCCGCTATGAAGCGAGAATCGGAATGTCAACTGAGAGGCGGCTGCCTTTCTTCCGACGGTAATAGAAACTACGTCGCCTTCCGAGACGGAAAGGTAAAGGGAATGACCGCCGTCGGTATATCCGGTAACCACATAACTTGTGGTATTGTACATCATAATATTACTTCCCTCGGACTCGCAGTGAAGCATAAAGATGCCGTTTCCCGTAGCTGTCCATGTGTAATAAACAACACCGTCTTCGTCGGGCAAAGTAACGGTCTGGGGGATATCCAGTTTAGCCTCAAACGGATTGGCTTGTGTTCCGGGCAAAGATTCGAACGCAACCGTGATCATATTTTCCGTGTTCGCAGTATTGGTTACTGTGAAAGGTGTGGTAGAGTTGGTATCTGTCGTCCCCGCAATACTCACGCGAATCACGCCGTTCTCTGGCAAATACTCGGTGCCATTATATGTAACCTTGGCATTGGCATTCTCGATAACAAGATATCGCGAGGAAACACCTCGGCTGAAATAATTGTAGGTCGCACCGGCAGCAAAGGTTTTACCAATGCTCTCGTCGCCCAAGTAAAAGGGCTTTTCCTCGGAGCCGTCGGGATTGTTGTCGATAGCAACAAAGTCAAAGGTACACTCTTCTTCGGTGATCTCTATGGTTGCGCCGTTGCTCGCAGAATACCATCCGTCGGCAAAGCCTTCCATGACGACCTTGTACTCTCCGGGAACGATCTCACCGCTGATCTTGCCGTCATCATCCGTGGTGGACGTCACCACGGTTTCCTGCTCTTGTAAAAGAGAAATCGAAACGCCAACCACAGCATTTCCTTTTTCATCTTTAAGATTTATGGTATAGTCGACAGGCTCCACAACAGTCACACCGCAGATCTCACACTTATTATCGCCGTCGGTGTCGATATGATCAACGCAAATTGCCTCTGTTTGGCTTTCGGAATCGGACTCATCGGTCTCGTCACTCTTGCCGCAAGCCGACATTGCAAAAAGCGCACCAAGCAAAAGGCAGGCTGCCAACCAAACGGACAAAAACTTCTTCCATTTTTTCATACTGTTCCTCCAAAAAAATTTCATTTGAACAATTCATTTTACCACAAACCATCGCACAATGCAAGTCTTTAAATGGAATTTTTACAAAGAAACAGCCGCCTGCGGGCGGAGAGGTCGCTTTTTTGAAAAAAAGCTCCGCAAAAAACTTTTCTATTGTGCCCTTTTGCAGTTGGTGCGAACATAGCAATCCCTCAAGGGGGGGCAGTATGTTCGCTCTAATTTTGCAAGGGCACAATAGAAAAGTTTTTGCGCACTTTCGAAGAAAGTGTGCTTTTCTTCAAAAAGCGATCTCCCCCGCCCGCAGGCGGTCAAACTAAAAACCGAGGAGTTTCCCCCTCGGTCTTTAGCTTATATTTTAGAAATCGATGGAATTACCACCAGCCGGAAACCTGAGTGAATACCATCTCTCCGGTTGCCGTAGTAGCGATAATGGTCTCGCTTACAGAGTCGTAAACAAGAGTTGCACCTGCGAGAGCTCCTTCATAAGCCTCGATAAAGGTGATTACGATATTATTGCCATCAACCTCATAGGTGAAGTCAATGTAATCGCCCCAGTTTCCGATCGTGCCGTCATAAAGGTAAGGCTCGCCAAAGAAGTACAACTGATACTCACCATAGTTGTATTCCCAGTCAACGGCCTGAATCGCAGAATTCACATCTGCATCGCCGCCCTCGGAGCCGCCATCAACCTTAACAAGAGGCTGGGCCATCATCATTCCCGCACACTGGAAGGTGTAGTTGCCACCCAAGTCCATGGAAATGATCATATCGCTTTCCGTTCCGTCAGCATTGAAGATCGTCATTCCGCTTTCGGGGGTTCCGGCATAGGTATAGGTACCGCTGTAAGTTCCCATGTTATTATCCTCGACCGTCAAAATTCCGTTGTCGAAGGTAAGAACATACATACCGTTCATGACCCAGTTAACATTGTATGTACCGTTCAAGCCGCCTTCCTCATCATTAGAACCGCCGCCAACCTTAACAAGAGGCTGAGCCATCATCATTCCCATGCACTGGAAAGTGTAGTTGCCAGCCAAGTCCATGGAAATGATCATATCGCTTTCCGTTCCGTCAGCATTGAAGATCGTCATTCCACTTTCGGGAGTTCCGATATAGGTATAGGTACCACTGTATGTACCCATGTTATTATCCTCGACAGTCAAAGTTCCGTTTTCGAAGGTAAGAACATACATACCGTCCATGATCCAGTTAACATTGTATGTACCGTTCAAGCCGCCTTCTTCATCAGAGCCGCCGCCAACCTTAACCAGGGGCTGTGCCATCATCAGAGCACCGCACTGGAAGGTGTAATTGCCGCCCATATCCATAGAAATGATGATGTCACTTACTGTACCGTCTGCATTAAAGACAGTCACGCCCACTTCGGGGGTGCCGGTATAGGTAAAGGTTCCGTTGTAAACACCATTATTGTTATCCTCGATTGTCAACGAACCGTTATCGAAGGTAAGAACGTAAAGAATGGTTCCATAGAAATCAACATTGTAGACACCGTCCAAACCGTTGTCATCATCCTCATCGCCGGAGCCGGAAGGAGTGGTAACAGTGATGTCCAGCGTGCAAGAAACTGCGGGATTCTCGGTGGAGGTCAGAGTGACTACCCAGTTACCCGTAGAGGTTGCGTTCAGAGTGTAGGTACCGTCACCGTTGTCGGTAAGAGTTGCACCTGTCTCACCTGCGGGAAGAGATGCGGTGAAGCCTGCATTTGCATAAGCATTCACGCCTGCGCTGAAAATAACACTGGCTGCGCCGTCAGCATCAACATAAGCGGTGTGGCTGTCCTTATCCATGAAGATACCACCATCGTTAACGGTAGCCCAAATCTCGGTTACCGATGCGGGGGAAACCTCAACCGTGTAGGTCTTGGTCACAAGAGCGCTCTTAACCGTTAATGTGTAGTTTCCGGTGCCTCCTACCGAGAAGGAAAGCTCGCCGCCCCAGTACATGGGATAAATAGAATCGGCCTCACACTCGATAGAATCCAGTGCAAGATTTGCAGACTCGGGAGATACGGGAACAACCGTAAAGCTCAGGTAAGAACCTGCCTCTGCCTTGATGGTATCCTTTATCTCATTGCCATTGGCATCTACCAACTTGAAGTCGGTCATAAGAACCTTTTCAGCCTCGTACTTGGGAGTCTGAGTGCGTTCGCCTACGGTCTGGGTAACATTATAATTATAAACCGTGGTGGGAAGGAGAGTTGTGGTGTGGTAGGTTACATTCTCTGCTGTCTCATCATCTGCTGCTGCCGCATACTTGGCAGAAGAAACGGAAACCGTCTCATAGGTATACTCATCGCTCAGGGTGAAGGACACACTGATAACATAGAGAGAGGCATTGCCCTCCCAGTCGATTACAGGACGAGTGAAGGAGAAGGTATACACATTCTTGCCATCGGCAATGATAATGCACTCTTCCAGGGTTGCACTCTTCTTTGCTGCCTCGTACAAACCAACAACCAAATTGGTGGTGCCATAGTAAGCATCTTCTTCTGCACCGTCCCAACCAAACACATTTGCGAACAAATAACCGTTCACCAGTGCGCTGGAAGGCTCATAAGCCTTCTCCAAATTAACGGAGCCGTCTTCGTTCACAGACTCTACAACACCGAAAATAGTATTCTTGTAAAGGCTGTAATAGTAGTTGGTCTGACCACCGTAGGTGAGGTCTTTTACGCTCCAATTGGCATTGCCGTTACCGAGAACAAAGTCAATGGATTCTTGAGTCTTGGAGCCCCATTCGTCTCTCTCGAAGAAGATATTTCCGCCATTGACAAGGCTTGCATAGAACTCACCCATCTCCACTGCCTTATCAACAGCGATGGTCTCGCCCTTCAGATAACCGCAAACCTCGCAAAGACCCATATCATCAAAGTCGTGAGCCTCGGAATCCTCGATCACGCTGTGTCCGCAGGACGCTGCGTGCCAGTGATTGTCTGCATCGGTTGCCCATGCATCCGTAACGTAGGTATGCTCGTGACCGCCATTGTATGCGCAAACATCACAAGTACCGTCATTGTTAGCGTCGGCATGAGAAGCCTTATCCTTCACATCGATGGAGCACTCACAGGTAACCGCGTACCAGTGACCGGTCTCATCGGAGGAAAGCTCGGTTGCATAAGTGTGGACATGACCGTAATCATAACCGCAAGTGTCGCAGACGCTATTTTTGTCGGCATCCGTATGTGCCGTTACAGAAACCTTGGCAGATGTGCAATCTTCGCCATCCGTGCAGGTTGCTGCGTGCCAGTGATTGGTCTCGTCCATAGACCATACATCACCAAATGTGTGCCGGTGTGTATTGATGTTTTCGCCGGAAGTTTCGCCGGTTGTTTCGTCAACATCGCCCTTGCCGCAAGCAACGAATGCCATCGTTACAATCAGCAAGATACATACCAACAGAGCGATATGTCTCTTCATAATAAAGAGCCTCCTTAAAATAATTTTTATTTCAAATTTCTTTGAAATCAAAAGTAGTCAGACCGAGATACCCTCTCGGAGTGGGGAGAAATCTCAAAATTTCACTTTCTCACATAGTAGCCGCAAGCGAACAGCCATTGATCGTTCTCCGTTGCGTCTACCTTCACAGTGGGATTGGACTCTACCCAACCCTGCCCATCGGCAAAATACCGCTGGGACACGCTAAAGCCTTGCAGGAAGTGCCGCACCTCTTCCGTCACGGCATATACACCGTCGGAATTGGTATAAGAAGCATATCCGGCAAGCCCTATGGGGGCATATACATTTCCTCGGTTGGGGGTCATAAAGAACCGATAACCCGTCAAGGTTTCCTCATCATACTGCTTTTTCAAAGCATCGGGCATCGTTCGACAAAACTCGGTACAATCCTCGCAGGAATCCTCACAAAAGCCTTGATGGTTCGCCTTCTCAGCGCAACCGCACTGCGGATGGCAGTAGTAGATTTGCTCCATGATCCAGTCAGGCAAATTTCTGCAATCCTCAAGGCAATCAGGGCAGGACTCTCCGCATACACCAATACAAATATCAAGTTTTTCACACGGATTTTCACACTCGCCCGCTTTACAGGTGTGCGCTTCCATACACGGACATTCCGGCAAGCAGAAATACATACCGGCGTCTCCCGGCTGATCAATCAGCAAGGCAAGAAGACCTTGAATAAACAGCTTGTGATTTTCCGTTCCGTAAATGGTCAAGGATTTATTTCCCGGATCCTCAATATGAGTGAAATCCGCATCGGTAAAGCGGTGGGGCTGGTCGATCTTGGCATACAAGATCGCGCCATATGTGCCGTTTTCCTTGTCGCAAAGGTGATAGTAACCGTCCCCTTTACCATAGGTCACGGTTCCGCTCTTCGTTACGGTAAAAGCGGCATAATCGATCTCATCCCCTGACTTATATGTCAATTGAACGATCTCGGGTGTTGTTGCATCACTGTCATCATCCTTCGCTTCATAACTGTAGGTGCCTTGATATTTCGGCACATGGCTTTTGATCGCATTTCCGTCTGCATCGTAGGTCAACAAATAGTCCTTGATCAGAACTGTGCCCTTGACAGCACCGATAGAAACAGGGGAAAACTCGATCTCGCGAAGAATGGATGTATCCAAATTGGTATATTTCAGTTGATAGAAGCCTTTCAGACGTTCGGCAAGTGTGTTTCCTTGCGCACTGCCGTCGGGACGGTTCATAGGCATTCCCGTTCCCTTCTCCCAAAGGGCAAACATATCACCGTTATATTCAAAACGACCTTCTACGCCTTTTGTTGAGGTCTCCGCCCATGTAAAGGTGTACTCACCGGCATGATACTCCGGTGTTTGGAAGAACTCCTCCGTAGGAATGATCATCTCCGAATTGCCAAGCCCCAAGGAAAAGGAACCGTTGAGTTGAACGGCAATGTCCACATAGACGGGATACACACCGTTTTTGGAATCGGCATGAACAGCAAAGGTGAACACAGCCTGTCCGCCGTCACTGATCTGCTCATCCGCGATCTCTACGATATGCTTAAAATTCTGGGTATAACCGGCCGAAAAGCCGCCGTCATTGAGAGTATATGCAAAGGTCTTATATGCCACAGATCCCGTATAGACATCAACCATGGGATTGTAGTTTCCTTCGGCAGTACTCAACCATGACTCCACAGAATAGGTTCCGCTCGCGCTGGGAGCATACTGGAAAAATACCTTATGCTCGGCACTGGTCAGCTCCACTCGGTAAACACCCGTTTTTTTGATATTGATGCAATCAAAAGGGCCTGTACCGTAGCCTGAAGTTCGGATCGGCTTGTAAATATCGATAATAATATTTTTTTGATTGTTAGTGGCAACGTACGCATTGGGGTTGTACAAATATCCTTCCGGCAAGCCGCGCAAGGTCACTTGGTAGTCTCCGTCCAGCCCCGAAACGCGAGCAATGCCATCGTCCGCAAAATCGGCAGTGTGGAAGGAAAAACCATCGGTCCACTGTGCCTTCATCTCATCCTTGGCTTTGGGAATATACGGTTTTCCGTCATAGCGTATGGAGACGGTGAAGGCATCGGGATCGTTCTTCAGATCCTCTGAAGAGTCGGGTTCTTTTTCGGAATCCACGCCATCCGTTTCTTTGCCCGGACCTTCCAACGCGGGGTTGTACTCACCGCAACCAACCATCGAAAGCAGGAGCAAGATGGCCAAAAGGATCGGTAAAATATTCTTCATATATGTTCTAACCATTTCTTTCTTATGTTCGATCACAGGATCGTTGCTGTTCGACTTTTTTCGGTCGCACATTATTTGGCAACCGAGCTTTTGAACAAACTTCTGATGTCGCTCCATTTCAGTTTTCTGATTATGATGTCCAACACATACAGCACAACGGCTGCGATCATGAAGGGGACGGTGAACGTGAGGCGATAGGTAGCCACACGCGCGTCATTGCCCGAAAGATCGGGAAGCTGACCCTCATTGACTGTTCCGCGATGACGGATCGCCGCGTGCAAGGTGGACGCATCAAAATTAGCAAAGCTGTCATACTCGGGAGAATAAGAAATATTGAAATTGGAAACCGAAGTAAACGAGCCGGACTCCGAGGTATACGTCACACTGATGCCATACTGCCCCGTTAAAGGCGCCTCAAATCGGTAGAAATAGCGAGACGCATCAAAGGTAAGTCGCTCGGTGACCGACGTGCCGCCGGGGTGCGTGACCGTTACATCAACGGTTGCATAAGGATTCAGCACGGCGGGAATGATCTCCACAGTAGAATAGATTCCGTCATATTCGACATTCAGCGTATAGGGATAGTCGATCTTTTCTTCGGGGACATTGGTTTCAAGCACATTCTGCAAGAAGCCTTGTCCCGCAGTTCCCTGCCAGTTCTCCGCCCAGACACCCGAAATCGCTCCTGTGAAAGAAACCACGCGACCGTTTCCGTACTTCCAATAGGCATACAGCGGTATCTCAACCACATCTCCGCTTGCCTTCTCATAGTCAACGGTCAAAACCGTTTGAGCACTTATCTTGGCTTTACTGTGCACATATCCGAGAACCGACGGCAAATACGAAACACCGTTCATAACTCCGTCTTTAGGTCTCTTTATATGCACCAGCGACTCTTTTTCGATCACCGATTCAGTCACATCGTCAGCGATCTCCGACAAAACAAGCTCGGCAAGTGCGCCCTCATTTTTGATGTAGTAATATTCGCCGTCGCCTGCCTTGGCAAGATTTTGGAGCATGGTAACACCGACATTTTCATCATTATACGGATTCATTGTCGAAACATGGATTCCGTTGGCGTACATATACTGCGCAACCTCAACGGGATTCATTTCCTTGTTTTCGATCTCAACGATCTCGGCGGTATAATTCATTCCGTCACTGATCAACATGACCTGCTTTTGGTCATTTTCCAGTTTGATAATATGATTGAGTGCCGCCGCGAGACCACCGCCGATGGAAGTTCCCTGACTGGGAGTGAGGGCATTAATGGTCTTGGCAATATCCTCGCGATTGACCGCCTTGGTGACAGGCTGAATGATCTTGATATCGCCTGCAAAGGTAACAACGACCACATCATCCTCATCATTAAGCAGATTCAGCAGATGGATCGCTGCCTGCTTTGCCACAGCAAAACGGGAAGCGGTGTACATACTGCGAGAAACGTCGATCACGATGGTAAACAGCTTGGGATCTTGGGCACTGTTGCCGAATTTCACCGGCAACATATTTTCCAAGCTCTCCAACGTCTCATCTGTCTTGTTCTGAATTTTGATATCCCCAACCGTCACAAGACTCTTGCCGTATTGCGAAACGACCGTCTCTATGCTTTCCACAAAGGCGGAAACATTGTTGAGTTCACGAATATCGATGTTGGCGATCACCAACTCATCATATTGGCAAAGCTCCTCGACGCTGCAAGGAACATTTTTGGAATCGGGATCGATCCGCACATTTTCACTGTTGGCAAACATTTCTTGCGCCTTGGAAAAGTCTCTGTGATCGGTGGGAACAAACATCACGTCGATCTTGGCATTGTCACCGAACAACCTTTCTGCGGCGGAAATATCACCGATCTGAGAGGTAACCAATAATGCATTTACCGTGGAGGTCACGGTCTGCGTGAAGGAATAGCTGTTATTGTACGCGGAGGTATCGCCCTCTACCGCAACACGAACCTCATAAAGGAAGCTTCCTGAAGCAACCGTAGGCAAATCAAAGTTGACGATATTATAACCCTTCGTCAGCTCCACCGCGCGATCCGCCAGTTTCTCTCCGTCCTTGTAGATAGAAACCACACCGCGTGTATCCGTATTGGATTGGATCAGTGTATCGGCAGTCGTTTCGTGGTTCAAATAGGTCGCGGGGACAAAGTCCACTCCGGTCAACTGAACCTCTTGAATGTCTTCCGCCAAGTTGCTGTCAAGATAGATCGCATCAATGGCGATATCCTGTGCCACCAACCGCTCCACTGCGGCAACCATACCGGACACATCGTCGCTGACAGTCTCACGTCCGTCAGTCAACAGCACTACGCGCTTGAGGACGTCCTCTTCGAAGAGAGTCCCCGCATATTCGAGTGCTGATGCAATATCGGTGGCCGAATCGTTGACTTTCGCATCCTTGACACTGGTCAACTCTGCACCAAGCTCGGTATGCAAAACATAATCCTTACCAAAACAGATCACACCCAGCTTGGAATTTCGCGGAAGAGAATCTTGAATTGAAAGAATGTATTCATCCACCTCATCCAAGCTCCGATTGGCGGAATAGGAAACATCTGCCACCACATACACATGAGTTTCGGTCATGACCGTAGTGATAACCGTTCCGGCAACCGAAAGACAGACGAGGAGAAGGATCACAACGTGAATGATCAAAGAGGCAATAACGCTTTTGCTCTTGTTGTCCTTTCTTATGGCGATGAAGTAAGGAATCAACACACCGATCGCCAAAGGGATCAGCAGAAGCAACCAATACGGATTATCGAAGCTGATATTTTTCATAGCAATACACCATCCAATCCGCAAGGAACAAAAACGCCAAGCAAATAAACAGAATCATCAAGGGATCGTAGGTTCCGTCAAACCCATCGGTTCCTGCTTCGCCTTGCAGACCGATGCTCTCTGCCGCGGGGGCAGGATAACGCTCTGCCTCCGGAAGAGAGGAATAGATATAATATTCACCGGGGATGTTGGAAACCGTTACGGTAACGGTATAGGTTCCGACCTCGGACAGAAGGAACTCGGAGGTTGCGACATCCGTACTCAAATAGGTTACCTTCCCCGAGGGACTCTCCACACGAATACTGTTGCAGTTGGCAATCACATTGACTGCCGCTGTCTCACCCGCATAGTAATTGACCTTCTCCAGCACATCGGGGAATGAAAAGGTCATGAGATTTTCGGTCATAACGATATAATCCACCAGCATCGGAAGATTGGAATTATGCAGGTCAAAGGCAAATACCACTTGGCGGTGTCCCTTGGTGTTGGTTCCCGCAAACACTATGGGATTTCCCTTGTAGGAAAACAATGTGGTAAAATTGCGGTACAAGCTACACTTGACATACTCGGAAACATAGATTTCATCGCCCTTGATATTTTGAATCATCGTCTTGGCAGCGGTGGAAGAAGATGTGGTCAACTCCAAAAGCTCACCGCGAGAAAGAGCAACCTCTCCTTGCACACTGAAACCCGATTCGGGAACACTTCCCTGCGGGTCGAAAAACCAAACCGCGCCGTCATCGGGCAGTTGGGCGGGAGTGCAACAATCAAAAATGTAAAGCCCGTAGCCCTTGACGGTAGAATTATAATTATCCGGAGCCAACACCGTCACTTTGTTATGTCCGATCGCACCGAGTGCGGTCTCCAAGAAGAAGGGCGTATCCGAAACAAGAAGAATATTATAAGTATCCTCGCTTTTGACGTTGTAAACGATATATTCATTATCACAAAGAAGGTCATCTGCTGTATCCGCCGTCAAACGAAGTGAGGAAAAAGACTTCAGCATTGCTGTCAGTTCAAAGGAAGTAGGGGTCCCCACCTCGACATCCACTTTAGCAGAAGCAATGGGTGTCTCTCCGTCATCCGCATAAGCTGAAACGGTAACGGTTTGATTCTCGCTGTAAGCATGGATCCTACCACTTACTGTCAAACGTCCGCTTGCAAGATTCCAAAGCACATCGGTGATCGCCACGTTTTTCTCATCGGAAATGACATTGATGATCTCAATGTTGCTGACATCTTCATAACTCGTGTCGGTCACAAGATAGGTGATTACCGAGTTGTTCTCATCAAAATAGGCCTGCGCCGTGCCGAGAGCATCGTTGTAATCGGCAACAACATAACCGCCGTCCAACTCTTCGAGCAATTCCAACGCCTGCTTCTTGTCGGTCGTTTTTTCATACACCGTCGTTGTCGTATCGCTCACCGTGATCAGCGAATAGCGGCTACCGTCGGTAGAGGTTCTGATGATATCGGCAATCTCGTCCTTGCCTCGCTCAAAGCGCGTGACACCGTCCTTCTCCATATTCATGCTTCCCGACGCATCCAAAACGAAACAATATTCGTTGGCTGCATTGGGAACCGTAATGATGGGGTGAGCGATGATCAAAGAGATCGCGGCAACCGCCAATATTTGCAGGATCAGACTGATGATACCCGTAATGGGACTCATCGGCTTTTTTCTCTTGAGGAATTTCTCGCTCAAAGTCCACAAATAGGTGGAGGCAACCGTCTGTTCCGCATATTTACTTTTGATAATGTAGATCAGGATCAGAACGGGGATACCAACTAACCCCCACAGACCCAACGGAAAAAGAAAATTCACTTCAATACTCCAATATTAACCAATTTGCCGAAAAAGATCTCACTCACAGAGTCCTCGGCTGACACCAGCATATAGTCGGCGCCGCGAGCCATACAGTAATCCTTAATACGATCAGTGGCATACCGCAAGGCTTCTTTGTAAGCCTTGATGATCTCTCTGTCGATCTTTTTTCGATAGAAACGAGAAGGATTCTCCGAATCGAACAGATGCATTTTTCCTCGGATCTGAGGATTAAATTCCTCTCGGGTCAAGATCTGCATACAGAGAATATCGCGTCGATGGTCTGCCAAAAAATCGATAGCATCCTCATAATTGTTGTCTGTCAAAAAATCGGAAATGATGACGGAAAGTCCATCGCCGCGCCCCACGCGAGAAGGCAGAATGGCTTGGCTGATGTAGCTGTCACCCTCGAATGTAATATCGTTGAGCTTGCTGATCTCGGAAAGATATGCCTCCTTGCCAACCATACCCGAAATAATATCCTGTACTTCCCCTTCGCGAATGATGGAAACAGAAACCCTATCCATCTCGCAAACCGAAAGATAGGCAACGGTTGCGGCAAGGCGAACGGCCTGCTCTGCTTTTTTACTGTCCCCATACTCCATGGAGCGGCTGGCATCGATGTATATCCTTGTGTGCATCTGCCGCTCATCGAAATACAGTTTTTCGTACAGTTTGTCAAACCGTGCATAGGCATTCCAATCGATCTTGGTGATGTCATCGCCCGGCATATAGTCGCGGTAATCGGCAAACTCGCAGGAAGAACCGAAATTCTTACTCTGCCGTAAGCCGCCAAACATACCGGCAAGATTGTTCTTCAAAAGCGACTGCAAGGTCTCGATCTGTTGCAGAAGCTCCTCGTTGATAACGAAACGGTTCATATCAATTATTTTTTGGTTGCTTTGATCAACATCGCTACCACATCATCCACTGTCAGTTTATCGTTAACGGCGGCATAGTTGATCTTGATTCTATGTCTCAAAACGGGAGTAGCCAACGCGTCGATATCCTCAAAGGAAACATTATAATTGCCATGGATCAGCGCACGCACCTTTGCACAGGTGATCAGCGCCTGTGCGGCACGGGGCGATGCACCGTACTTGATATATTTCTTTGCCACCTCACCGGCGCCCTCAATCTCGGGATGGGTCCCCGAAACCAAACGAATGGCATAATCCAAGACCTCGTCAATAACGGGAACGGTGGATGCCAAGGCTCTCATCTCCAGAATGTCCTCACCGCCGACGACTGCTTCTGCGGTCTCGTCCATAGTGATCTGCGTCATCTTAACAATGTCGATCAACTCGTCATTGCTGGGAAATTTCATGATCAGTTTGAACACAAATCGGTCCATCTGCGCTTCGGGCAACGGATAGGTACCGTCTTGCTCAATGGGGTTTTCGGTAGCCAATACAAAGAAAGGCTCCTCCAATTTATAGGTGTCATTACCGATTGTCACCTTGTGCTCCTGCATGACCTCCAGCATAGCCGACTGGGTCTTGGGTGTAGCACGGTTGATCTCGTCCGCGAGAACCAAATTGGCAAAGATGGGACCCTTGCGGAATACGGTATTCAGCTTGCCGTTCGCATCCTTTTCAATGATGTTGGTACCGGTAACGTCCGAAGGCATCAAATCAGGGGTAAACTGGATTCGCGAGAAAGGAAGATTGAGAACCTTTCCAAGCGAACGCACCAGACGCGTCTTTCCGACACCGGGAACGCCTTCCAAGAGCACATTTCCTCCCGCAATAATCGCAATGATCACATTGTCGAGGATGTCGGTCTGTCCTACAACATCTTTACGCAGCTCGTTTTTAATGCTTGCGACCTTCTCGCTGAAGGCCGGCACTCTTTCCTTGTTTTCCATTTCTATGTATTCCCTTTCTCCCGATTATTTGTTTTTGTCATTGTAATACAGATCGGCAAAATATTCGTCGATAAATTCCTTGAGCTCATCCGACAAGGGGCGACCTTCAAGCGCCGCTGCCTTTTGGCTGTTGTATTCGTCGATCACATCACCGTATCTGACGTGTGTTTCATCCGCAGGATAATAAATAGCATCGTTGCTTCCGTAGATGACCTCACCGTCACCTTTTCCGCCGGCATTGATGATCTCGTCTTCCTGTTCCTTATACTCATCGTCGGTGGTTCCCGCCTCTTCATCATCGGGATATTTCAGCTCATCGGGCAACTCGCTCCACAGAATTCCGAAAATGCTCATCAACTCATTGTTGGTACTATCACCCGTAGTACGGTTGATATGCTGTTGGTTCAGCGCAAGACTTATACTCTCGGCCGCCGTCTCAAACACACGGGTCAAGCCCTCGGTTGCTTCGTCGGCGCTCAATGTAGAGGTGGCCTCGGCAAACGCAATAAGCGATCCCGAGAATTCTTTCAGTGCAAGGTAAAGCGCATCGGTCGCAGGGACTTTCGCCGCATCGACCGCGACCGTCAATGCGTTGGCAAGATTTCCCGCCACCTCTGCGAGATCTTCTTTGGCAAGGTCGGCTTTAAGCGCCTGATATTTACTTTCAACGATCGGATCGGCAGGAGAGCCTATCGCATCCGCTAACTCCTTGATCTTGGTGCTTGAAGAATTTCGCATCGATCGGATCAGCGCTGTGTAGGTGTTGATATTATCGATCACCCCGTCGATCTTCACCATAGAGGCAATAACCGTCTGCTTCATCTGAGTTTTTGTTTTGACAGGCTCCAGTTCGACAAGCAATCTCTCCAGTGTTTCGACAACACCCGTCTTCCCTTCCTCTACTGTTTCGGAAGACTTAACCTCCTCGATCAACGCACGAACGGCGGTAATGTGCCACTCAGTCAACTCCCAAACATCATTTTGCTCATTTTCACCGTCTGCGGGATTCGAGGGTTCCGCGCGTACGGGCATCAAAACAGAAGTAGCCAAAACAGCACACGCAAGAAGAGGAAGCACCAAATTCAAAAGTGCTCTCTTTCGGCGCAGACGTTTCATAGAAGTCTCACTGAGGATGCGTTCCGTGTCCTGACGTTGAATTTCAAGAATAGCCCCTTGTTCCTCTTGGAATGCCACCATGGTTTGAACCTTCTCGTTCAGCGCCAAATGGTCATCCAATTGCTTTGCAATGCGCTTCTGCGTAGGGAACGCCAAAAGCAAGGCAATGAAAGCAGAAACGATTGCCACACAAGCACCCAAGCCAATACAAAGAATAAGATTGGGCGCATTCATCATAAGTTTTTGCGCAATTGCGAGCACGGCGGCTACCAACACGCCCAAAGAAAGTCCCAGCGCGGAGAATTTTATAATCGTTGCGCGGCGGATTTTCTTCTCCAATTTTTTAAATCTTTGACCCATGGAAAAGTCCTTTCAAAAGATATCTGACATATGGTTCAACAGCAAAAAAACATATGAACCCAATTATAACAATACTTAATAATAGTATACTACATTCGACAACCCTTGTCAAGAGCTATCGATTATTTTTTCACAAGGGAGGCAGACAGAGGCTTGGAATCATCAAAATTTCCTCTCTTTTTTGGCATTATTCGCATTTTTGGCATTATTCGCAGAAAAAGCTGCTCATGATACGCATCAAACAACGCATCAAAAGCAGCCTTTTTCGCTTTTACGGTTCTACAAAAGTTATTTCATTGAAAAATACATCAAAAGAAACACCAAGGAGATCAAGCCAATGACGACCAACATAGGAACAAACATCATTTTAACCGCTCCCCAGTAGGTCTGCAACGGTGTTTGACCGAGAGATGTAGCCTTCGGCTCCTTTTTCTTGCGTGACGGGATGAACATTCCCTTGCTCGTTCCCGACATATCGGAAATGGTGCGTCCGTCATCAATATAGACGATCTTTTCCTTCTTCTTTTTCTTGTTTTTTTCACTCATGAAAACAACCTCACATTCTGATCTTTGGGGTTAAACTGTTCCCTGCTCCTCCAGAATATGGCAAGCGGCAAAATGACCTTTTTCGTACTCACGGTAGGTGGGCGGAACGTGCTTGCACACTTCCTTGGCATAGGGACAGCGCGTATGGAAACGGCACCCCTTGGGAGGATTGGCGGGTGAAGGAATATCTCCCTTAAGCACGATACGGTTCATTTTGACATCGGGATTCGGATGAGGAATTGCCGAGAAAAGAGCCTGTGTATAGGGGTGCAGAGGGTGAGAGAAAATGTCCTTCTTATCACCAAACTCGACCATTGCACCCAAGTACATGACGCCGATCTTATCCGAAATGAATTTGACCACCGACAGATCGTGGGAAATAAACAGATAGGTCAAGCCCATAGACTGCTGCAAATTTTTGAGCAGGTTAATGATCTGCGCTTGGATCGAAACGTCCAGTGCAGAAACGGGCTCGTCACAAACGACCAATCGCGGATTGACCGTCAGTGCACGGGCGATACAGATTCTCTGTCTCTGACCACCGGAAAACTCGTGGGGATATCTTTCGTAATAATAATCCCGCAATCCGCACTTTTCCATCAAGTCGATAATATAGTCCTTGACCTCACTCTTGGGAACGATGCCGTGCACCAGAACAGGCTCGGAAAGGATCCCGCCAACTGTGCTTCTGGGAGGCAACGAGGAATAGGGGTCTTGGAAAATGATCTGCATCTTTTTGCGAATTTCGCGCATTTGTGACGACTTATAATTGGTGATATCTTGTCCGTCAAAGATAATTTGACCGCCGTTGGAGGGATACAGTTTGAGAATGGTTCGTCCCATGGTCGTTTTACCGCAACCCGACTCACCCACGATACCCAAGGTCTCTCCCGGGGCAAGCTTAAAGGACACGTCATCGACAGCGATCAGCTCCTGCAACACCTTACCCGTCAAAGACTTCTTAATGGGGAAGCATTTGCGAAGATGGCGCACCTCCAAAAGAGCATTGGGATCGATGGGTTGCTTACAGTCCAATTCGATCTGTGCCTTACGCGCTTCCAAGAACTTGGCTTGTTCGGCGGCATCATCATAGGTACTTGCGGGAGCGTCCGACACAGCTTCGGTATTCAATTTTTTCTCGTCAGCCATTTTCGTTCTCCTTATCGTACAGATGGCACGCCACAAAGTGCGTGGGGCTTACTTGTATCATGCCGGGATACTCACCCGAGCATTTTCCGATACACTTTGAGCAGCGCTCCTTGAAATAGCAATAGTTGGGCATATTGATGGGATTGGGCACATTACCGGGAATGCTGAACAGCTCATCGTCGGAAGAATCCAGTGTAGGCTTGGATTTCTGCAAGCCGATGGTATAAGGATGCATGGGCTCATGGAAGATCTCACGCACAGTTCCCTTTTCAATCACACGACCCGCGTACATAACCACAACGTAGTCCGCCATTTCGGCAATAATGCCGAGGTCATGCGTAATCAAAAGCACCGAGCCATCGATCTTGGTCTTGATATCTCGGAGCAGATCCAAAATCTGAGCCTGAATGGTAACGTCAAGTGCCGTAGTCGGCTCGTCAGCGATGATCAGTCTGGGGTTACAAGCCAATGCCATCGAGATCATTACGCGCTGACGCATACCGCCCGACAATTCGTGGGGGAAGGATTTGTAAACGCGCTCCGGCATGGCGATGCCTACCAAATTGAGCATCTCAAGGGACTTCGCCTTTGCCATCTCCTTGGTTGCGCCGGGAACATGGATAAAGGTCACCTCATCCAACTGCTCACCAATGGTAAACACGGGATTAAGAGAAGTCATAGGCTCTTGGAAGATCATGGCGATCTGCTTACCGCGCAGGCGGTGCATCTCGTCGATCGGCATCTTGGCGATGTCGTAGATCTTCTCCTCGGTCTCATAAAGCACGACGCCCTGCTCGTCGGTCGCCTGCTTGGGAACCATAACGGGCTTGCCTGACTTATCGGTGCAGACATTACCCTTTTTATCCCGCTTCTGCTCATACACAATATTTCCCTGTTCATCCTTGAGGTACAGAGGAATCGGCTTGCCGTGCTCATCCTTTTTGTAGTCCAATGAGCGGAATCGGATGTCTCCCGAATAGATCTGTCCCTGTGGCCCTTGAAGCAGACGCATAACAGACATACTGGTAACCGATTTGCCGCAACCCGACTCACCTACCACACCGACCGTAGCATTCTTCGGCACATCAAAGGAAACGCCGTTGACCGCCTTGACCACACCCTGTTCGGTGAAGAAATAGGTGTGAAGATCGTCAATCTCAAGGATGTTGACTGAATCCTTGAGTTCGGTAATAAACTCGGACTCCGCTGCCTTACGGTGCTTGTACTTTTCAAGCTCTCGCATCACCTTGGCGTTTTCCTTGGCAATGGCGCGGACTTCCTTGCCCGAAAGATAGGCGGATTTTTTTGTGTTTTTTATCTTTTTGTTATCCATTGCACTTATCTCCTCATCTTCGGGTCAAGCGCATCGCGCAAGCCGTCTCCGACAAAGTTGAAGCCGAGCACCGCAATGACGATACAGATACCGGGAGGACCCCAGATATTGAAGTAATTCTGAAGAACCTCGGTATTGGTGGAAATAATATTGATCATAGTTCCCCACGCGGCATAGGGCGCTTTAACACCCAAATTCAGGTAGGAAAGCGTTGCCTCGTAAAGAATCATGCTACCAAGGCTCAAGCTCATCTGAACGATCAGCTGGGGCATGACATTGGGAACCAGATGTTTAAAGATCTTACGTCCTGTGGAGTAGCCCATTGCCTCGGCTGCAACCATATATTCCTGTTCACGAAGAGACAGGATCTGACCGCGCACCAATCTTGCCGTTCCCGGCCACGAGAACAGTGTCAAATAGATCATAAGCAGGTAAATACGGTATTTCGCATCTATTCCTGCCGAATCGAGAATGGTACTGATGATCAGAAGGATCGGGATGCCGGGCAAGCACATCAACACATCACAAACACGCATGATAATATTATCAATTGCGCCGCCGAAATAGCCCGAGATACCGCCCATAATGACACCCAATATAGTGATGACAAACACGGCGATAAAGCTGACAGTCAGCGAAATTCGGCCGCCGTACATCAGGCGGACAAAAACATCGTATCCCTCATTATCCGTTCCCAGCAAGTGGTCGGCGGAGATGGGGGCACGAAGATTGTCCTTCAAGCGCTTTTCCGTGGTCTGCTTAATGGTGTAGGTATGTCCGTCTGCTGTTGTGAAGGTCGTCTCAGAAGTCGTATACTCGATCTTTCCCGACTCATCCAGCTCGGTCTCTCCCCACTTTCCGTCATTGGGATCGTAGGTCAGCACACCGTTCTCCCCTACTGTTCCCAGATCGGCAACAAACAAGGGACCAACAAAACTGAACAGGAACAATCCGACAATCATAATCAGACCGATCACGCTGAGTTTGGAACGGAAGAAACGGCGCACCACCATGCGAGTAGGCGACATCAATCTTACGTTTTTATCCAGCGGAACCTCAGTCTCTTGGGTCTTTGCCGCGACATCCGGATTCTGAGCGACCGCTTCGGAAACAGTTTCCTCTACAACGGGAGCAACCTGTTCTGCCTGCGTATTTTCATTTTGATTCATATTACGTTTATCCATAATTCGCTCACTCCAATTTCACTCGCGGGTCAACGACCGCATACATCAAGTCGGAAAGCAATACACCCATAACACTCAAGATGGCCAAGAACATATTGTATCCCATGATAAAGGGAATATCTCCGCGATTCATGGCATCCAGCGCCACGTTACCGATACCGGGAAGGTCAAACACCTGCTCGGTGATGATCGCTCCCGAGAAAAGCGAGGGCAAAAGTCCTGCCAATGTAGTAACGAGCGGGATCAATGTATTGCGAAAGGCGTGCTTGTTGATGACCTTGCGCTCACTCAAACCCTTGGCGCGAGCCGTACGAATATAGTCAGCGTTGAGCACCTCAAGCATATTGGTTCTTGTCATTCGCATTCGTGCACCGATGCTCAAGATGACCACCGTAAGAATGGGGATGAACATATGGCGCAAATAGTCCCACAGCAGGGCAATTCCCGTAGCTGAACTGCCCGCTGTTACAAGTCCCGATGTCGGGAACCATTCCAATTTAATGGCAAACCAGTCCTTGAGCATCTGTCCGAAGAAGAAGGAAGGCAGAGAGATACCGATCATGACAAGAACTGTCACGATATAGTCGCGCAAGGAATACTGGTGGGTTGCCGCCGTAATACCCAAAGGGATCGCGATCATAAATTCAAAGATGGTAGCTATGATAGCAATGGCAAAGGAAGTGCCCATATGGCTGACGATAACATCCGTAACGGGAATGGCATGAACAAAGCTGGTGCCGAAATCCAATCTGACGATATTCCCCAGCCAACTGAGATATCCTTTCAAAATGCCGAGGAAGCTGTTATCTCCCAATCCGTACATTTGGTACATAGCATCCACTGTTGCCTGATCCACCGTAGCACCGCCTTGGTTCATGGCGTTGACCTTATCCTGGATAAAGTCAACCGGCATCAGGCGGATCAGGAAATAGATGATCAGCGATACTCCCATCAGGATAACGACGGAAAGTGCCAATCGTTTCAGTATGTATTTAAACATATACTACTCCAAGATTATTTTGCAAACTCCAGCTCCCAAATACGATCCAGAGGAGACGAATAGGGATTCATCTCTCCATCGCTGGGAAGCGAAGCGGAATTGATCACTTTCGAATTGTAAGCATAGATAACACTACGCTGGTAAACGGGAAGCTCGATCGCCAGATCCAAAACCTTCTTCATTGCTTCCTCATAAATTTCGGAACGCTCCTTCTGATCCATTGTCTCACGAGCGTTGTCGATCAACTCACTCAAATCGTTCAAGGTTGCCTTTTCCTCGGAGGAACCGCTGGTCTTAATGTAGGGATAGCCCCATGCCAGGGTGCTGGTTGCCGTGGAATTCTTGTGGTAGACCTGATACATATCGGGGTCAATAGCCGAGCCCCAAGCAGCCGCCCAAACCTCAAGCGAACCGGTGCTCAACTTGGTAAGAGCCTGTGTATCGGGAATCACATCGATGTCCCAACCCAAGCTGTTAAGCAAGTTAGCGGCATCTCTGAAGGTTTTGTAGGTGGGGTGATCCTGCAGGTTAGAGCCTGCGATGGTAAAGGTAATGGACAAGGAAGGATCGCCGGCAGACACACCTGCTTCTTCCATGTACTTCTGGATATTTCTCTTGGCAACATTCTCATCAAATCGACCGTTGATCTGAGGATAATCCTTACCGTTATCGGTGCTGGCATTTCCGTCATCTCCTTCGGGATATGCCCAGCTTACCATGGACATGGGCCAGTAGATCTGGCTTGCCGTACCGGGACGGTAGTAGTCAAGAGCCAGCGTAGTATTCATAGCGCACATGATTGCCCTACGGATATTGAGGTCGGTAACCTTACTTGCGTTGATACCGATATAACCGTAACCGAGCTGATCCTCCAGCAGATACTTGATTCCCTTGGAAGCCATCTTGGTCAGCGAGTCAAAATTCTGTGTGGTCAACTGGGGAGTAATGTAGTGAACATCACCGCTCTCCAAGGCGCTCACCGCATTGGATGCGCTGACGACCTGATAACGTACCTTCTCGATCTTGGCATTGTTCAAACCGCTTCCGACCGTCTTGAAGTTGTTGTTGGCCTTAAAGTATACAACATTATCCTTGTAGAAATCACTACCCGTGGGGTTGTCCGCATTGTCGCGGTTGGTCGCCTTATAAGCACCTGCACCCATAGGAACCTTAATGTTGATAGGAGACTGAATGATATCGGTCATGAAATCGAAGGATGCATATTCTACACCAAACTGATTGTTTTCGATATCTACACCAACCTTACTTCCCAGACCGTAGTAGTGCTGGGGAGCTACCGCAAAGGAGAAGTTCCAAACCGCCTTGGGGTCAACGCCCTCGATCGTGATCTGAAGCACATCGTACTCATCGGCATTCTTAACAGTACCGTCCGCATTGTGATCGCTCGCGATCTTATACTCGGTGCCGTTGACCGTGATGGTAGTACCCTTGGTAGCCGCATTGTGACCAAGAGAAACGATACCCTCGATGCTGGGCACCTTCAGCTTGCCATCCTCCAGGTTCTCGTGAAGAATCACCTGCTTTGCCTCTGCGCTGTACTCGGTCAGAAGCTCCTGGGCGGTTGCCCAATAGGAAAGGATGATGTTAAGCTCTCTGGAGATCTTATCATTATAAACATAGTTGATCGCGTCTTCCTCGGTCTTAATGCTGTCAGGATAACCGAGATTGACCTTTTCGATCTTGGACTTGTCATCCTTATTGGTTACGGGATCCTTCGCCCATTCCACCGTTGCATAGCCCTCGGTGTACATGAAGCAGACGATGGGGTCGCTGAACTCGCTTCTGGACTTGTAAGGCTCCTCGGTGTACGAGCTCTGTGCACTTACATAGTCGGACTTCAGCTCTTCCTTAAACTTGGAAAGTGTATATTCATAGTCGGCAAGGAGATTGGCAACCGTTACCTTGGTGGGATCATTGGAGATCGCAGACTTATAGCCGGAGCTAAGCGAGTGTGCATTGATTGCCGCCTTCATGGTAGCATAATCCGCATAGTAACCGGAGGAAGTCTTGTGCTGCTTGAACACATTGATCAGCTCATTGATACGAGCCTGCGCTCTGGTGGTAGCCTGCGAAGAGATCAGGCTGTCGGAGTCGGAATCGGAGGAAGAACCGATGGTCTGGGTTCTGTAGGCCGAAAGACCCTTGATCTTAGTAGAGTACATCGTGGAAGAACCGGTATAAACGGGATCCAAATATACATACAGGTTAAACAGAACATCCTCCATGGTCAAGGGATGACCGTCGGAGTACAGAATACCGTTTTTAAGAACGAAGGTGTAGACCGTCTCATTCTTGGTCTTATCGGTGGAAGAAGTATAATCCTTCACAACAACCGCCTCATTATCGCCGTATCCGACCTCGATCGAGCCGTTAACATACTTGGATGTCAGCATTCCGATCTGGGTCATGGAAACGATCGTGCCATCTGCACCCGTTGTGGAGTAGAAAGGATTAAAAAGTCCGTCAAGTTCCTCGGACATAATGACCAAGGCATCGGTCTTCTTTTTGCCGCAACCCGCAAAGCACGAAACAAGGCTAAGCAACATCGCAACGCAAAGAACCAATGAAAGAATTTTCTTTTTCATTTTTGCTTTCTCCTTTGGATATTATTTATTTCATCTTTAAAGACAAACAAGGATCATTGTGCCGTACCGACGGTAACATCGTTTCCGTCAACGGTGATGGTGATATCTCCTGCATTCTCACCCGTCGCCTCGCAACGAATGCCCGAAATATCAATATCTCCGATCGCGCCGTTTCCAAACAGCAGACCGATCGAGGTACCTTCGGGAAGGTTAGCATAGGCATGGATCTTCAAAAGTGCATTTTTGAGCACGATTCCGCTCAAGGTTGCCGCGCTGTCGCGGTTACCTGCCAAAAGTCCGAAGGCTGCATCTTGCTGCAATGTTCCGTTGGCAATGGTCAGGGTAACATTTTCGAAGACAATGTTTTCAAGCACGGCGTTCGCAGTCAAATTACCGAACAAGCCTGTATTCTGCTTTCTGGTGTCCGTCTGCTCAACCGTTATATTGGAGAAAGTGTGACCGTTACCCTTGATCTGCCCGCGGAAATTTCCGTGGATCAGCGAGGTCTTCCAATCCAGCCCCGTAAAATCAAGGTCAGCGCAGATCTCATAGCAACCGCTTACACCGGCATTGTCAATAAACTGCTTGGCGGTGTAGATACGGAACCACTCGCCGTCCATGTAGTCCAAATACAGTTTCATTACGGGATCCTGCGCCGTGGCATTATCCGCGTCATAGGAACCGGTGTGCTTGATCGTTGCCCCCTCGGCATTGACCTTTCCTTCAGAATCAAGATAGACACCGCTAAAGGTCTTTTCGGAAACCGTGGGGAATTTCTCCATATTCAATCTACCCGTTTCCACATTCCACTGAGGAATCGTGATCTCGGAAACATAATTCGGGTCAAACAAATAGGAATCGATCAACTCGCCGCTTTCCAACGAATAAAATTCAAATTTAAACTCGGGGATCCATGCCGCATAGAGCGTAATGGGTTCCTTGGAAGTGTGGGACTGATCGGGATCGATCTCCATACGCCCCGTCTCAAAATCCCATCGCCCACTGTAGGTATAGGCGGGCGCTTTTCCGCTCTCGGTCGCCACATTGCCATCTGCATCAAGTGCTTCTCCTTGCGCATTGAGAACAGGAGTTCTCTCTGTATACCAGCCTGCCAGGAAATATCCAGCGTTGCTGGCATGGAAGGCGTTTCCCGTGCCGCGGATCTCATCGTCGGGAGAAAGCAACGCCAACTCTTTTTTGCCGTTTGCGTTTGTGGGAAGATCCGAAAGATTATAAGAATCCACGATCACCTCAACGCTGGTCGTGAACATACCGCCATTGGCGTCGTACTTCACACTGACGGTATAACCCTCGCTGTCATAAATATCGTACGGTGTTTTCTCCGCACATGAGACCATGACAAGCATCGCCGTCAGCAGCATTAAAACCACGATTATCGCTTTTACTGTTTTACTCATTTTTCGGTATTCGCACCCTCTTTTCGTTGTGATTCCGCCGCACCGAAGCTGCTTATTTCGGCAGCCTCGATGCGTTGACGGATATTACTCATCGTCTTTGATATCGCCCCGGTCATTTTCTTCCGCAGGGGGGTCGCACGCTTCGCTTCCCTGCTCTGCCTCATTCTTCTTGCGCTTTTTGAGCATATTCAGAATGACAACGGCAATCACGGCACCGACAATGATGACCGACTCGACAATAACCGTAACAATCAGCACGGTACGTCCTACATCCTTATCCTCTTCGGTAGGTTGGGAAGGATCCTCTCCTGCGCCGCTATCCTTGAGTGCCGTAATGCGGTCCTCCGCAGAAAGCAGATGCGACAGATTAGTCACCAATGCTTGCTGATCCTTGGTTGCGATCTTGTCATAGGCCGCGCGTGCTGCCACCACAAGAGCCTCATGCTCCAAGGTAATGCTTCCTCCCGCCTCGGTGATCTCAACCAACTTGTTGATTGCCGCAATAGCTGCCAGCGTCGTATCGTCTGCCGCCACATCACCGGCATAAGCCGTTGTAAAGTATTGACCGTATATGAAGGTATCATAATACAGACCGTTGGAGGGGCTGACCATCACAATATAGCTGTCAACCTTGCCGACATAGTCAACAAAGTTTGCACCGTAGTACACATTAGAATACTTGCCGTCGGTCAGGTTCCACATATAATAAGGAACGATTCCGAGCGCATCCTTGCTGACGATCTCTCCGTTC
The DNA here is from genome assembly GCA_045537235.1 of Eubacteriales bacterium. Classification (GTDB taxonomy): domain Bacteria; phylum Bacillota; class Clostridia; order Oscillospirales; family CAG-272; genus RGIG8775. The sequence goes on along the minus strand of JAZSPB010000033.1, from coordinate 78,613 downwards.
CACATGGTGAATTCATAAACACCCGTAGCAGGAAGATTATCGTAGGATTCATAATAGGAAGCATCAAATTCTTCTTCCAGATTGGGGGCCTCGTAGCTTGCAAACACAACGAGGGAAATCCGATTGCAATCGAAGAATGCCTTGTGTCCGATCGATGCCAACGTATAAGGCAACTCAACACGTACCACGTCGGAGCCGGCAAAAGCCATAGCCGTGATTCTCACGGTACCGGTTGCCACCTTGACATTCAGATCATCGGTACCCGCATAAGTGATCAGTTCCATACCGCGAGGCACATCACAGTACAACGAACCGTCGATCACATGAACCGTTTCACTGATATCGTAGGTATAAACTACCGTCTCGTATTCCTTGCCGTTAAAGGTCTCGGTAACAACGGACGAGAAGGGCTTGAGCTTACACATAGCAAAGGGATTCTCACCCAACGTCTTGAGCGAAGCTCCAAGCTTGACTGCAAATTCAGTCAATTCCTCCTTAAGGAACGCATGGTCACCAATGGACTCGGCTCCCGAGAGGTCAATGGAAACAATGCCTGTATAAGCAAAGGAGTAGGAGCCTACATTCTTAGCAAACTCAACATTCTTAACCTCAGCCAATGCATGGCAGTAAGCAAACGCGCCCTCTTCAATGTCGGTGCCGTTCGCATTCAATGTGACATCCTTCAGATCCTCGCAGTAAACAAAGGCATACTTCTCAACCAACGTAGCCGCTGTAAGTGCCGCCTTGGTCAGTGCCGTCTGAACGAACGCATTGCTTCTGACGGTGACAACCTTATCCAAATTGACAGTCTTCAGATTATCACACTCGTAGAAGGTCATCGCGGCAATTTCGGTAATGCCGTCACCAAGCTTGACCTCAACCAGATCTTTACAGTAAAGGAAGGCTTGCTCGCCAAGGCTCGTTGCCGACGAAAGATCGACCTTCTCCAGCTTGGGAGCATAGTATTTCAAAACCATCTGACCGTTTTCATCCAGCGCATAGCTGTTCTGGTTAGAGTCACCGTACATATACAGCTCATCACCCGAGAAAGCACTCTTGCCGATGGAAATGACCTTAGAAAGATCAATGTTCTTAAGAGAAGAAGCATTGTAGAACGCCTGATCGCCAATGGTTGCCCCTGCTCCCAGTGTTACACTGACCAACTTCGAAGCGCCCATGAAGGCCGACTCACCGATCACAACATTCTTACCAATCGTAAGAGATGTCATGGGAGACAGATACTCAAAGCTGTAATACTTTTCTGCATAATCGGGATCGCGGATCAGCTGGCAGTTCACATCTCTGTCAAGCAGGAATGCCGCCTTGCCGACCGTCACGTTGTCACCAATAACGACCGTCGTCAATTTGGTGCACTCGCAGAAGGCTCCTTCACCGATTATCATGTTGTTGGGAATATTCACCGAGGTAATGGACGTATAGGCAAAGGCATATTTGCCGATCTCCTTAACACCGTCAAGAGAGGGAAGCTCGGTGATTCCGGTTTGGAAGAAGGCATACTCACCGATGCGAGCCAGCTTACCCAACTCAATTTTTTCTACTCTGTCGCAATAAGCGAAAGCGTAATCTTCAAGAACGGTCACATAGGGCAATACGATAGAGGTCAAACGTCCGTTGGAGGAGAATGCACCTCTTCCCACCGTGGTAATTCCCGAATCAGACAACTTGAACTCACCCGACACGCGAGGTGCCACAAGAAGCAAGGTCTTGCCATCTGCGGAAACCAGATAGGATTTATCGGTCTGCGCTTTATAAGTGGTGTTCCCTGCGGCCACGGTAAACGAAGTGATGGCCGTATCGCTGAATGCGAACTCACCGATGGAGGAAACATCCTTTCCAATAACAACTTTTTCCAAATTATCCGAGCCGTAGAAAGCACCGGCGGGGATAACATTCGCATTCATAGACATCTCTTTCAGAGAAGAGCATTCAGCAAAAACGTAGGGGCCGTACTTAACTTTTTGAGCATTGACCGTTACCTTTTCCAGCTTGGCATTGCCGTAGAAGGCATACGCCCCGATAGACTGCAAGGTCTCGGGAAGGACGATCTCCTTGATACTCTTATTATTCGCGAAGGCATAATCACCTACGGCGCGGGCATTATCCAGCGACAGGGTTCCCGTGATGTTACAACCGAAGAAAGCATCCTTATTGATCAGCATGACGTTTTCAATACCCGTCACTTTTTTCAACGCGGTACAGCCGTAGAAGGCACCGTACTCAATGGCCTCCAAGGTTGAAGGAAGAACGACCTCCTGAAGAGCGGTCAAATTGGCAAAGGCATATGGGCCAATGGTCTTCACTCCCTCGGGGATGATGACCTTGGTAATGGTGGAGTCACCGATGTACATGATCTTGGTGGCATCGGGCTCGTCCTCCGAGATAATATCATCCTCTGTTTTGGGAACGTATTCATAGTTGGAAAATGCGTACTGTCCGATCTGTGTGATCAACAGTGTATCGGGAATCTCGACCACTCCGCCCAGACCGTAATAGTGGGTCAGCGAAGGCGCGGTGGTGATAAAAGGATCCTTGACCTCAATATCAAGGGATTGCGAGTAATAAGTACTCTTTCCGTCCATAAGAACGCGAACGGTGATAGAAGCAAATCCTTCTGCTTGAGCGACGATAACACCCTGATCGGAGATCGTAACGATCTTTTCGTTACTGGATTCAAATACTACCTCGGTAGTTTTGGGGAAATAGGCATCTAATTTATAATGTAACTGAATGGACTCGGAAGGATAGAAAGCCAGCGAGTTTTTATCCAGAACACGGTAATCGCCTGTTTCACCCAACTCACGCTCGGCGCTGTCGAGCACATAGTAGGCTTTGAGGGTATCATAACCTACCAGTTCAAAGACATCGGCAACCGGCTTATCGTAATACCGATAGCCCTCGTCCCCTTCCTTGAGGACGGACACCTTGATCTTGGTGGACTTTCCGTTCGTACCGTCATCGTTCTTCTCGTAAGCGGTGATGGTAGCCACACCCGAACCCACGGCGACGATCTTGTCATTGACTACCGCGGCAACCGACGGATTGGAGGAATGGTAGTGAAGCAACTCTCCCCACTCGGTATCGGGATACATCATGGGAGCAAGAGAGTACAACTCGTTGGGACTCATGGTGATCTCGGACTCCTCAAAATAGAAGTCAATATATTCATCGGGAAGTGAGATCTCGTAGGTGGCTTCGTTGAGCGCATAATCGTAGCAAGCAACCGTAAAGGTGTTCTTGTGGGTTGCATTGTTCTTGATATCCTGAATATGATCGGTCAATTCATATTCAACATAGGTAACGCCGTCGCGTACCGAGTACACGGGAGTCAAGTAGCTGTCAAAGGACTTGAGCTCATAGCTCACGGTACCCTCGGAGTCCACATCGGTGGCAACGTAACCGATCATCATTGCCATGGTGTAATGGTTGTCATAGACTGCCATTTTAGCAAACAGACGATTCTTCTTCAAATCTCTGTCATACTCGGTATAAAACTCACAGTCGGTAACCGCAGGCGCTTCAAAGTCCGCTACCAAGGGGAACTCAAATACATTCTTTTTATTAGTCTCAATACCGCCGTCACCGTAGTCAAGGTAACCGACCAAACGAACGGTGTATTCGGTATTGTTCTTGAGATTGTGCTCTCCTGCGTCAAATTCGATCTCGACATTGGCAGGATAGATGGAACCGCCGTCGCCATAGGATTTGCGAACATCATCATCCACCGTTTCAAACACAACCTCGCCCGTTGCATCATCGACAATCGTAACCTCGATACGCTCGGCATTACGAAGGAGACCTGTCCAAACGAAACGAAGCGAATGCACCGTTCCCTCCACGTTGGAAAGCGCGATATAATCTCTCTGCGCCGAAATGATCTTGGTGGAAGAGGGATCCTGAAGGAAGTAATAGGAACCGAGGAAGCTTACATAGTCCTCGGAAACGCCTCCGACGGGACGGGTCGCATAAGCATCTGCAAGTGTCTTATCCTCGGTAGCGATCGAATCATCCAACTCATCGGCATTGGTCTCAAAGTAGTCCAAATCAAACAAAGGAGCTACTGTCCAATCACCGTAGAATGCAAGGTAAGGAACGCTGAGGTCAATCTCGGTGCCGGAAACGGCATCCAAGACCACAAAGCCTTCAACATACATACCGTTTTCAAAGGATGTATCAAGGTAAGCCTTATCGCTGTCACTCAAAGTCACAGTCACGGTCACCTTGGCGGTCGCTCCGCCTGCAACCGTAACCGTATCACCATCCTTGCTTCCGTTTTCTACAACAAAGGAAACAGTGGCACCATCCAGCTTGTAGCCATCCTCGGTCACGGTAGTATCGCCGTGGCTGGTTTTGGTATCGCTGACACCTTCGGTCATCACATGAGCCGAAAGCTTATAGGAAAGCGAAGAAGAACTGAAGTTTTGGATCGAGAAAACGAGGGTATACACACCGGTTTTAGCAGGGTCATCACCAAGCTCGATCTTGGACTTATCCATCACCGAGCCGTCTTCTCTGTCATAAGTCAAAATGTATGCGGGAGTGGTGCTGGCACTGACCAGATTGGCAAGACCCGCGCCCTGCTTTCTGACGGCATAGGGCAAGCCGTTGGTGTTGATAACGATATCCGCTGTGGACATGAGCAAACGATTGACTCTCGCGTTGACCTCAACGGGATCGTTCGCGATCTCGGGGTACGCATTCATGACGTGCTGGCGAAGCAACGTGATCACACCCGCCATGTTGGGACAGGCCATGGACGTTCCCGAAAGTCGGTCATAGCTGCCACCTGTAACCGCAGACAGAATGTTTCCACCGTGCGCCGTGATCTCGGGCTTGATGCCAAGATCGGGAGTGGGTCCCCAAGACGAGAAGTCCGACATGAAGGGACCCGAGGTCTGTGAACGGCTGATCTTGATCGTGCCGGTCTTTTGCGCGGCAAGCATCTCTCCGTCATCCTGCTTAATGGAACAGACGGGAACAGTTGCCGTACCGACGTTCATCTTGATATCTCCGGACACATTGTTGTAAATGATCACACCGGCCGCACCGTTCTTCTGAGCGGCATTGGCCTTTTCTTCAAAGGTATTGAATCCGCGCTCGACCAGCACGATCTTGCCTGCCACATCCATACCCATATAGTCAGCCTCACGACCGGCACCGGGAATGGTGACAAATTCAAAATCCTTGGAATCCACGCCCTCGGGCAGAATCGCTTCGAAGAAATTATTTTCCTTTGTTGCGGCATTGGTGGATTCATCGAAATAGATGATCTGATCGCCAAACAGCAAATAGGGGGTCTTAACGCCGTTGATGGACGCAACCGACATGGCACCGTCATATGTAGAGGGGGAACCAACCGTCGAGGTATCGGGGTTGGATGTCAAACCAAGGTTACCGTTCTTCTCCGAGCCGTAAGCCGAGTTGAAGCTGTTGGAAGCCGCAACCACCAAGCTGATACCCATCTCACGGATCTTATCGTAAACACCCGTAACAGCCTCTTTGTCCATTTCGCGACTGAATCCGCAAGCCGTACCCAGCGACATATTGATCACGTCAACACCGAGGATCACGCAGTCCTCCAATGCCGAAAGGATCCAAGAGGTATATGCCGTCTCGCGAATATCCGAGAAGATCTTCATGGAGACAAGCTGTGCGTTGGGAGCCACACCCGTAATGGTGTCATCCTTACCGACGATCACACCCGACACGTGAGTACCGTGGTTGTTGTGAAGAGAATAGACATCAGAATCCTCGTCTGCATAGTCGAACGAGAAAGGAACTTTGTCGCTGACATACACATCATCTGCGTTGAGTCCCTCCATAAGGCTGCTTGCCTTGGTGTCCGCGATCAGGGCGGCTACTTGTTCTTTGGTCAATGCCAGCTTACTCGACGTAAAATTGTCCATCGAGAAAGCGGAGTGAGTGTAGTCAAGACCCGTATCAAGTACGGCGACCAGCATTCCCGAACCGTCATAAGCAAAATCGGAACTGTCGAAAATACCCGTAGCCTCGTCAAAATTGACTTTGTTTTCGACCAACTGGGTCTCGGCAACATTGTAAACTTCACCGACGATCGCCTTGGCATCACTGCCCAACGATTTGACCACCGACTCAAAATCTCTCGCCTCGATCACGATCTCAAAACCGCTGAGAACCGTCGCATAATTTGCGCCTGCCGCATAGTCGATGTCTTTTTCGTCAAGTGCCGCAAGAATCGCTTTCCTATCGGCACCGTTGCGATCACGGATAGCCTGCGCCTCATCCGTCAGGGCATACTCACCGACGGACAAAGTCTTGTCGGTCTTATTGTACGCATCAATAATGGCAGGGTTATCCAAGCTCACGATCACCGAAATTCGGTCATCCGCCTTGACGGTATCCGGCAACCGATATATCGCGGAGCTGTCAAAATAGTCCTTGATATTGGTGTTAAGTTCACCGCTAAACTGACGAATATATTCCGCCGCAGACGCGGTGAATTGGCCGACACCGGCACTGGAGAGGAGAACCGTCAGCATGAGCAATATCACCATCACACTGAACGATACTCTTTTGAATACTTTGGTTTTCATTGAAAAAAATAGCCTTTCTACAATTTATTTAACAAGTCAATTCGCACATAGTCCAAAACATACTTAAACATTATATCACATTCTATTAAAAAAAGCAAGCATTTCGCGCAAAAAGAATGATTTTCTTACATTCCACCACTGACAACAACAGAGAAATCTTAACCCCCTTCTGCTGCGATTTTTAAAAATTTCCAAAAAATTCAAAGTGTATTCACAAAACAAGAAACAGAAAATCTTTCCGGGAAGCGAACTCGCATTCCTTTCACCAGGCTCTTGACTTTATTCCATGTTTTATGCTATAATAATTATGATTTATCGAAAAGCGCCCGTCGGTGTGGGATATCGTTCTTTTTTACTTCGATTTTTTCAAAAGTTTAAAGCAAGTTTTCCAAGATAGTCCCTCAACATCACGGAAAACACGGAGCAAAAAAGTTCGCAACGCTTTCCCAAAGAGCGACAAGCCCTCGCGCCAAGCATCCTATTTACCGAAGACGCCTTAACTGTAAAAAACAAGAAAGGACCGCAAATATGTCAAATAAGACCAACAAACGAATTCACATAGCCTACTCTGCGGTTTTAAGTCTGCTTGTGATCGTGGTAGGAGTGTTGCTGATCTCATCTTGCGTGGACATCTATAAAAGCGGTGATCGGCTGTTCTCCCGTGAAAGCATAAGCGAACACTTTTCCGCCATTTCCTTCCCTGTGTATTTGTGCTTGATTTGGGTGGTTGGTGGGGTGATTCTCTCGATTGCACTTCCCCTTGAAAAGAGAAAGATCAAAGCAAAAATATCCCCCGAAGAAACGCTCGCAAGACTGTATGCAAAGTTGGATCGGAACAATTGCGACCCTCACATCGTCGAGGATATCCGAAAACAACGTTTTTTGCGTCGGGTTTTGCTCTATGTTGCCATTTGTCTTTACGTCATCGGTTCGGCACTTGCGCTGATCTATGTACTGAACAAAAACAACTTTCCCGCCGCTGATGCCAACCGAGAAATTCTCGTGGGCACACTTGCGGTTCTGATCAATCTTGCGTTTCCCTTTGTCTTCTCCATTGCTCTTTGCTTTATAAACAAAGCAAGCATAAACCGCGAAATCGCGCTGATCAAAAGTGCTCTTGAGGGTCAAAATGCAAAATCGTCGCCTCGTGCTCCTGTTACCGAGAATCCGCGTTTCGCCAATGTTGTGCGCGGAATCCTTCTTGGCATCGGTGTAATATTCTTGATCGTCGGAATCATCAACGGCGGTGCGAGCGATGTGGTTCAAAAAGCGATCAAAATCTGTACCGAGTGCATAGGATTGGGGTAAAACATGGAAAAAATTGCGAAAAAGATCAAGTCACTGATGCCCTCCAAGCGCAAGCTGATCCAGCTTTATGCCGCACTGTTGTTCAATGCCAACATCAAAGGCTTTATCAACGGTGAAATCTACAAGGGACCTCTAAAAAATGTTTGCACCCCCGGCTTGAACTGCTATTCTTGCCCGGGAGCATCGGGCGCTTGTCCGCTCGGATCGTTGCAAAATGCGCTGGGCAATACCCAAAAGCGTATCCCCTATTATGTTCTTGGCATCCTTTTACTTTATGGAATCCTGCTTGGGCGCTTCATCTGCGGTTTTCTCTGCCCTTTCGGTCTGATACAGGAATTGTTTCACAAAATAAAGACGCCAAAGCTGAAAAAGACACGGGTGACAAGAGTCCTGTCATATTTCAAATACGTCCTTTTGGTCTTCTTTGTTATTATCGTTCCTATCATGTACGGGCTGCGGAAGGTTCCCCTCCCCGCATTTTGCAAGTACATATGTCCTGCCGGAACACTTGAAGGTGCGTTCGGGCTACTGTCCAACAAGGTGAATTCGGGAATGCTCTCCATGCTGGGACCGCTATTCACGTGGAAGTTCGTTTTGATGGTCAGTTTCCTTGTCGGTTCGGTCTTTATCTTCCGTTTCTTCTGCCGTTTCTTCTGCCCACTGGGGGCTTTGTACGGTCTATTCAATAAGATCTCGGTTTTCGGCATAAAGCTGGAAAAGTCCAAATGCATCTCCTGTGGGCTCTGCCATGCCAAGTGCCAAATGGATATCAAGCACGTCGGTGACCACGAATGTATCAGTTGTGGCGAGTGCATCAGCGTTTGCCCCACAAGCGCGATTCGTTGGAAGGGTTCCAAGCCCTTCATCGTTCCGACAGAGTTTGAAACACCCGAAGGAGCCGATGCAGAACAGATCGAGATCGCCAAGCAAGATTTCCGCGCCCAGACCGAGAAGATCAGCAAGCGCAACCGTTTGGTTAAAACGGTGGTTGCCATTCTGATGACAGCACTGTTGGCGAGCGCCTTGCTCTACTATAATTTCATCAACAAGTCCTCCTCCGTCACGCCGCCCATTGATGACGAGACAGAAAATACAGACACGGAAAATCCCCCCTCCGGCAAGGAGCTTGGAAACACCGTCGGAAAAGAGTGCTACGGATACGACATCCCGTTGTTTGACGAGAACGGTTTTACCGGTCAAACCTTCAATCCTGCCGAGAACGACGGAAAGATCACGGTCATCAACTTCTGGGGAACTTGGTGCGGCGGCTGTGTCAAGGAGCTTCCCTACTTCGACCGCATTGCCACCGAATACGCGGACAATGTTACCGTTGTTGCAGTGCACACTCATCTTGATTTTGATACCGCCCCCGCCTATGTAGAGGAAAACTACAAGGACTCGCTTATTCTGTTCGGAAAAGACGAGCTGTCGGATCCCAATGACCGTTATTCCGCCGACAAATATTTCACCACGTTGGGCGGCACCGACTATTATCCCATCACCTTGATCCTTGACGAGAACGGTGTGATCATCGCCACCTTGTTGCGCGATGTTACCTATGACGAACTCAAAAATGTCATAGATACCCAACTCCAAAAGATGAATTAACTCTGCTTCTTTTAAAAATTCAGCGGAGCTTTTTCAAAGGGGTTCCTTCGTTTCTAAAGATGTTTCCGCATCTTAAACGCGAGGATACTTGTGAAAAGGCTCCGCCTGTTTATTAGCAAAAAATGCCGTATGGAGGGTGTTTCCATACGGCATTTCTGTTTAAGAATTTAAATACAGTGTTTGTGTAAGCTTGTTCAGAGTAACATTGATCTCGGTCTGATCCTTATCAATGGCAATCTTTTCATTGGGATATTCGTAACCAACGGGGCTGGGATCGGCATTGATCTGCAACGAAAGGGTGCTGTCACCGGGATCGGTCATGCTGAAGGAAACCACTCCGTTTGCATCGGTGGCATTGGGCTTCTTGCAAATACCGTCAACACAGATCTGTACCTCGACACCCTGAATGGGGTTGCCGTCTTGATCCTTGATCGTCACGGTGAAGGTAACCTTATCGGATGCTTCGGTCTCTGTTTCGGTTTCAGTCTCTTTATCGGAATCGGACGTGGTATCCTTTTGAGAGGTCTCGCTCTCGGACTCATCGTTTCCGCCGCTGCCGCAGGACACAGCAAATACTGTCATGCACAGTGCAAGACACAAAAGCAGGGCGATCAATACTTTCTTTTTCATAGGGATCCTCCATTATCATAAGTTTGCGTCAAAAATCTTGTTTTGACGACCGAATACATTGTTTATTATATCATTTTCATGAGCGTTTTGCAATATATTTTTCAAAAATTCACATTTTCCGACACATATGTCAAAATTATTCGGGAATGTACTCAACAAAAGTGAAGGTAAATGCCTTTTCGGTCGCACTTGACACGGTAAAGGTTACCTTTTCCGCATCCATAAGAACCTCAATAACACCGTCGGCATTGGCGGTATATGATTGACCGTTGTAATTGACAGTCAACCCTTGTGCATCCTTGACGGTCAGTGTTGCTTTGGTTCCCGCCTTAAAATTGAGGGGTTCTCCCGCCTTGACGATGGCAGAGTACTCGGCGGTAGAAGATACAGCAACATTGATAGCCAGATCGCCGCCGTAAACAAACTGATTCACATAGCAACAAACGAACATCCACGCATTTTCCTTGACAAGATTACTCTCGGTAACCCCCGACTCATTGCCGTCCATATCGGGACCAAAGATGTTGTTGCCCGACTCGCTGAAATCCCACCACTTCATCTGTTCGGCATTGTTTTTGATCATACGGATGATCTCGTCGGTCAGGGGGCAAACACCGTTCCCATCGCAAATTGCGGCATACGCGGCTATCAACTCGTTATAGCTTTCCTTTTTGATCAGCTCGCCCTTTTCGTCATAGAACAGTTTGTAAAGTCTTGTCGTTTCGCATATCTCGGTAAAGGATGCCAAATAAGGACCGGCAGAGCTGATTCTGACATATACAACAGGGCCGTTTTCGCTACCGTAATGGTAGTATCCGTCAGCCGAATTATACACGACCTTAACAGCAGGATCAATAATGCTGACATTGACCAACTCATGGTTGAGATAATCGGTCTTTTCGTAATTTTGAGGGAGCTGAGTCGCCAATACATCTGTCCATCCCATGGTTTGAGCAGGGTCACCGACTCGTTCGATCACAAGAATGGCATCCTTTGCCTCGGCAGAACCAAGACCGACAACCATTCGCAAGGTTCCACCGCCATCGGTGCCTACGCTTCCATTTTGAACTTCGATCTCAAAGGATCGGTCTTCTACCCTTGCAGCACTTTCGGTCAATACCACATTGGCATCTCCGAAGTAACCGAGAGTCAACTCTTTCTCGCTGATGTAACTGATCTTATATACACCCCCACGCGTAGGAGCAAACACATAGTAAGCCATGTCTGTGCGATCGATCTCCACATGGGTTGCCCCCTCGGAAACCGTTGCCGCACCGTATTCAATACGATCTCCCTCTCTTTCAAAATAAGGATAGATCGTCTGCTTTTCACCCGCAACACTGTACAACGTCACACAGGCTTCCGTCTTTTCCGCAGACAGTGTGCAACTGTCAGCGTCGTAATAAAAATTCCCTTTAGCGGCCGTGGGCACAAAGGTATAATCCCCTTTCTCCAATTCAAACGCCACCTGTCCGTTGGTGTCTGCTTTTTTCATACCGACCGTGGCACCGTCCTTTTTCACCTCAATCAGCACATCCACCTCAGGAACATTGCCCAAATAATCTACCACTCCAATGGTGTAGACCGCTCTGTCATCCGCTTCGGTCTCGGTAGACGTATTTTCTCCCCCACCGCCGCAAGCCACAACCGAAACCGAAAGAATCAGAAGCAGAGAAAAAGAAAACAGGCTTTTCAAAATCTTTTTCATAAAACAATCTCCTAATCAAAAAGTGAAAGAAAAGCGTCATGCGGCAAGGATCACTCGATGCCGCACGACAAACTAAATTTTCAGATAATTTGCGGCAGGATCAATAGCCCAAATACTCATAATAGTAGCAGAGCTTCGTCCAAGAATGATCCACTCCCGCGAAGGTGTACTTATCCATCAAGGCTTGAAGAATCTCGGCAAGTTGTTTGTCCACGACAACACAGCCTTGACGCTCCGGATAGCCCTCCTCATCAAGCATCTTGGCAACATATGCCTTGATCTCATTGCTCATGTCCTTGCCTTTTCCGTGATAGACACCCTTGATGATGTCCTCCATTTGATACATTTCCCAATATGTATCAAAGTTGGCTCCCCACATTTCCTTCAGCTTATCTTCATCCTTGTCTGCTTGCTCCCATGCCGTAAGGGCTATGTGATCATTCTCGGAAAGTGCAAAGTTGAAAGAATGAGTATCTGCCATGTCGGCAAGCGATTGGCCGGTAAATATATTTGTGGTCAAATAGAAATCCGCATAAAGGAGTGATCCCTTGGTTCCGTCTGCCTTCTTATGGTAATAGTAACCGTCATCACCAAGCATAACATCAATACCACCGGCAACCGTGTCACCCATAGATCCATCTGCGCCAAGTTCAAACTCGAAGGGTCCGTGAGAAGCAACCACAAAATAGTCGAAGGTCTCTGCGACATAGGTAATATCAAAGGTAAAGGTTCCTGCTCCGTAGATATCATAGTATGCAAAATCAATATAGTAAGGTGTTCCGGCCTCCATATAGGCAACCATGGAAACATTGTTGGTATCTCTGACCAGTTCGGTAGTCACATTGCCGTTTTCGTCCTTGGTCTCTTGCTCGATCAACAGTGCGGGACAGAATCTCTCCCCCTCGTCACCGCTGGTATACAATATTCTGTCACCATTCTCGATCCAAACTTTATCATTACCGATAAAGATCCAACCGACGACCTCCCCTGCGGAGCTGTTGGAGGTAATGCGATAAACTCCCGACTTCTGAGGAACAAACTCATACAGATAGCCTCTGGGAAGAATGTTAATACCGCTATACTCGACCTTGTTGGGCTTGCCTTCAACCGCCGTATACGCGCTGCTTGTCGACAGACCCTTGATCGGATCCTCAAATTCAGCAACGGGTGTACCGTCTTCATTTACACCAAAAGAATCATAGTAGTAGCAAAGCTGCAACCAAGTATTCTCATGAGTTTCAAAGCCGTACTTCTTAACATAAGCCTCGAGATAGGTACGAAGCTCCTCGGTCACACTGCAATAGGTGTAGATCTTGGAGTTCGCTGCATAGTTACAATACTTCTCAAGCTCGGCAAAACACTCCGCACCATCCACCATAAAGGTGCCGTCCTTGTACAGGTTCTCGGAAACCGAAACGGTAGAAAAATTGGTGTTGTAGATCAACTTAGCCAAAAGGATGGGACCGTTTTCGCTACCCACATGATAGTAACCATCCTCGCTGTTCAAGAACACCTTGACGTAACTCTGAAAATCAGACTGATCCTCTGTGGGCTTGGTAGCCGCATTTCTGGGAATATAGGTAGCGACCTTAACATCCGCTTCATTCACAACGCGGAAATTTCTCAAGTAGACCACGTCGTCTCCCGCGCTGTCGGAAACATCCTTGTAGTAAACAAAGGCTACATCATACACACCGTCCTCGGTAGCCACCCAAGGGCAGCATTCGTTCCACTTGGTGCTGATACCGGAAATTTGATAAATATCCTCGCCATCGACCAATACATACATGATGTCATAGCCTGCATCGGTAGAAGAATAGTAATCAAACATAAATGCCTGACCCGCTTTAAGCTCTACCTTGGCGTGCAGGGTAGCAAAGGAGTTGTCCAGGTCGGAATTGGCAGGGACAATGCACTTTGCTCCGTCCTTTTCCAAAATTTCAAAAGGCCACGAAAACTCTGCATCTGCCGAATCGGTCTCGGGAGAATAGGTCGCGGTGATATTGCCTTTATTCACAGCATTGCCGATCTCCTCATTGGATGGCATTTCCTTGTCGGGCTTGGCCGCGGGAAGCAGCTCGGAAACATCTCCGTATACGCCTTGCTTATAGTCGTCCGCTACATAATGGGCGAACATATTGGTGAAATACTTCTCACTGGGGATTGCACCTACGTGCATCAAAGAGATCATACCGTAGCGGTCGATCATAACACTGACAGGGTTGCCGGGAACCTCGAAAGCATTCTCCACCCCAGCGGTATCCTTCGCCATGGGGAAGGACAGCTCATAGCCGTAATAGTCAGCCTTGAAATCCGCCACATCCTTCACGCTGTCATTGGCATAGTTGTTCAGCGCGATGATCTCAATCTCATCCTTGTACTGTTCGTACGCCGCGTTCATATCGGGAAACTCTTCCACGCAGTAAGTACAAGTAGTATACCAAAAGTTAAGCATAACCGCCTTTTTGCCCGATGCAAACACCTCGGACAATTTGAAGGTTTCACCGTCGGAGGTCGTGACCTCAAAATCGTGCATGATCATACCCAACTTATAGGTCACACCGCTGAGATCCATATCCTCAATGATCTCAGAAACCAACACGATGTTGGTACCATTGGTACCCATATCGTACTTGTCCTTGAGAATATAACCGTCGGGAACACCCGAAAGCTCCACCTTGTAATCGGGAGAAGCGGGAAGAGAGAAGGATACATTTCCGTTCTCATCCGTAGGGTTCTTGGCTACGATATAACCGTCCGCATTGTAGACATATACCATGATATCGTCCAATGTCATACCGCCTGCGGTCTTGACCGATACGAGATAATCGGCATTGCCGGATACATCGGTATTGTTGGTCTCGGATTCACTCTCGGTATCCTTGCCGCCGGAGCCTCCGCATGATATCAACTGTACCGAAACGGTGAGCAGCATCAAAACCGCCAGGAACAAGGATATCAATCTCTTGCTTTTTTTCATTGTGTCTCTCCTTTATATAAATTGAAATATTTTTTGAGTCAAAAACATACGTAGACATAATATTATATCATAAAACCAAATCGCTGTCAAGTTTTATTACAATTAATTATATTTTTCGCACGTAATTTTCTTGTTGGATTGACAAAATCAAACAATCATGATATAATCTAAAAGATTAAAACATTCGGCATCTTTGCCGACAAACAGGAGCGCACATATGACCTTGTCGGATAAAATTGTTCAAACCTATACCAACATACTCAAAGAAGAACTGGTCGTCGCCATGGGTTGCACCGAACCCATTGCCATCGCCTATGCCGCTGCCGTAATGCGTCATGCACTCGGAACAGCACCGTCGCCTGTCCGCATCGGATTGAGCGGCAATATTATCAAAAATGTTAAAAGTGTCATTGTTCCGGCTACCGGCGGTATGCGCGGTATCGGTGCGGCGATTGCGGCCGGCGTGATCGCGGGATGTCCCGAAAAAAAGTTGGAAGTGCTCTGCGCACTGAAGGCTGACGATGTAGCAAAAATCAAGGATTTTTTGGAAAACACCGCCATTGAAATCTATGAATTGGAAAGTGATGTCCCCTTTGAGATCGATCTCAACGGTGAAAAAGACGGTCACAGTGTTCGCGTTCATCTGGTCAACCGCCACACCAACATTACCGAAGTACTCTGCGACGGCAATGACTTGACCGACCGCTACAGATTGAACGAATCCGATGCGGTCGAGTATGCTTCCGACCGTGAACTGCTTAATGTCAAGGACATCATTACCTTTGCCGAGGAAACGCCGCTGGACGAGCTGTCTCCCCTGCTCCGCCGTCAGATCGAGATGAATATGGCCATTGCCCGTGAAGGCTTGTCTGACAGTTACGGCGCCTCCATCGGACGCCTGATCTATTCGGATGGCAACTGTATTCTTCGAGACCGTGCCCGCGCCTTTGCCGCCGCCGGCTCTGATGCCCGCATGAACGGTTGTGAGCTACCTGTCTGTATCATATCGGGCAGCGGCAATCAAGGCATCACCGCCTCGGTCCCCGTTGTCATCTACGGTGAGGCAATGGGAGCGGATGAAGAAATCATTCTGCGCGCCCTTATTGTTTCCGATCTGATCACGGTTCATCAAAAGACCGGCATTGGCTGTCTCTCCGCTTATTGCGGTGCCATATCGGCAGGATGCGGTTGCGGAACAGGTATTTGCTACCTCAACGGCGGTCGGTATTACGAGATTGCCCACTCTCTTGTCAACTCTCTTGCCATCCTCTCGGGCACCATTTGCGACGGTGCCAAAGCCTCTTGTGCCGCGAAAATCGCCATGGCCGTGGAGGCCGGTATTATGGGATACGAAATGATGAAAGCGGGAAAACAGTTCTATGCAGGCGACGGCATTGTCACCAAGGGTGTGGAAAACACCATCCGCAATGTGGGCAAGCTGGCTCGTGACGGCATGAGTGAGACAGACCGCGAGATCATTCGCATTATGCTTTCCTGACCCCTCACCGTCTCCAACTCCAAAAAATTATGCCCCCCGACAGTCGCTCTTTAAAAGGCTGTCGGGGGTTTTGATACAAACGGAAAATGTCAAAAATCCGCGTTTTGAAAAAAGTATCTTTCATGGATAATAAGAAAGTGATAATAAAAAAGTGTTTACATTTTCTGTCTCATCACAGAAGAACCGCCCGCCGTCAATCAACAAACGGTGGGCGGTGCTTATTCTAACAATTTTTATTTAACAGCTTTTTACTTTTTGCCCTTTATTTTTTTCAAAACCAAGGCGACACCCGCACCGACGGCAATTACCGCACCGACAATGACAGGGATCAACCAACCTGCGGGATTCGAGGGTTTGGGTGAATCTACAGGCTCTGTCTCATCGGGGTCAGTCTCGTCGGAGTCGGACTCATCGGTCACAATATTCTCCGATTCAGATTCCTCGGGATCTTCCTCGGGAATCTCTACAACGACACCTTCCGCATCCAGCCAAACCTGTTCGGCAGACCGGCTTTCCGAGGATGCCAATTCCATTTTGGGAGAGGGGATCTCATTTCCGTTCTCATCCAGTTCCACAACCGTAAAATCATCGAAATAATACTGCGCACCGACCGTTCCCAACTGGACGGTAAACATTCCGATCTGCCCCTTAGCCATTTCCTCGGAAATCGTAACATCGTATACAAGCTCCTCCCATTTGTTGGCGGGAAGGGTCACGGTCTTGGTACCTGAGGGGCTATAGTACTTGGAAGCATAGTCACCGCTTGCCTGCATCATACCGTAGGTCATCTTGGCATCGGTGGTAGCCATTGCCCACAGTGTCACGCGGAAGCTTCTTCCCACATCGGCATCGGTAAGAGCCGCACGGCTGAGAGTGTTGTAAAACTTCATACGGTTATAAGTCTGTGTCGCTGTACAAGTCGCCGTCAGATTGGTCGGTGCTGCGGGATCGTATGCGACCTTGAATTTCGGGATTGCTCCGCCCTCGCGGAACAGATAACTTGTAGAATAGCAGTGGTCATTGTTGGCCTCGGAAGAACTTGCCGAGTTGTAACTGGCAAGGCTATCGCCCGATACAAACGACTCAAAATCAAGAGTATAATTGTGAGCCATTACCGGTTTCGCCTTCAACACCAGCGTAAAGCGAGAGGACTTGACAAGATCGGCAAGAGCGGTCACATCGATCTTGGCATCCGAGCCAAACACGTACTCGCCGACCAAAGTGCCGTTCTTCTCGAAATCAGGCATATTGGAATAGCAAAGATGCTCTTCATCTACCGCATAGCCGTCAAGAAGATATACCAAAACCTCTTGCTGAACCTTACCGACAGAAGGAATCGACAGTTCGATGGACGTTGCTTTATTGATACTGCTTTGAAGATAAGAAGCAAAAACAATATTTTCCACGCCGCCTACGCTATCCAGTTTAAGTATCTTTTCTTTACCGAAAACCGTGTCGGGCTGTGCGGAAGAAACATAGGTGTCGGCAATGGTCTTGCCGGGCTCAACCGTCTCTGTGACCAGTGTAATCGGTGCATTCTTGTCATCCTCTCGAGAAGCAAAGGTGCCCTCCAATGTACCGGTTCCCTTTCCTGCGATCACAAGGGTAACGCGCGAATGCTTCGCCGCCTCGGCAAGCTCAAACAGTTTGATCTGATTCTCACCGACTTCCAAAGAATATTCGCCAAGCAAGACCGCCTTGTCGGCAAGACTCGGCATATTGGTATAGCAAAGAGTATCTTCCTTTACCGTATAACCATCGATCGCATAGATCTTTACCGTCTGCTTCTTATTTGCCACCAAGCGGAGTAAAACATCGCCGGCATTGCGAAGACCTTCTGTGGAAAAGGTAGCAAACACAAATTTTTCCGCATCCCCTTTATTTCCTGCAACCAAGGTCTTTTCCGTGCCGAACACGGAATCGGGAGCCGCCGCGGAAACATAGGTATCGGCAAGAGGACGGATCGAAACATCGCCCTCGGTCTTAAATGTCTTGGTAACAGCTGTAGCGAACGAAGTTCCCTTATCATCCTTTGTAGTGGTGGGAATCTCTATGCGGTATTCACTGCCCGCATCCAAGCCTGAATGGGTAAAGATAAACCGTGTGTTGACATCGGTTGCAGTCCACTCACCGCTCACCGCCTTACCGGTCTTGGTGTTGACTACCTTAACATTGTTCTTTACACTTTCCAAATCCATGGAAGCCGTAAACTTGATCTCAATAGCCTCGTTGACCGAAACTTCCTCCGCTTCATCCACGGGAAGGATCCACGCAGCGGCAGGATTGTAGTCTTCGGGCTTCAAATAGCGGTGGAAGAAATTGAAATAGGCCACATAGCGATCATAATTGCGAAGAGGATCTATGGTAAAGGGATAGGTGTGACCTTGATCCTCCATGCTGATATTCAGGAAGGGATTCGTCGCATATTCTTCGAATCTGGCCTGAATATCGTCCCAGTGATCCCAACATTTATACTGATCGAAATAACCGCAGGAAAGAACCATGGGAACGTGCTGAGTTGTGGTTCCGTCCTCTCTTTTTCCTCCAAGCTGGATCGACGGATTGGCACTGTTATATACCCAGTTGATACCGTCACCGGCCGCACAGTAAGCCACTTTGACTTCACTGCTGATCTCCCTATCCGTACTCCGATATGTGCCGTCATAGCCTTGCTCGTAGGTCAAATAGGGCTGAACGGTAGCTTCAATAACATTTCCCTTTTCGTCGATCACATCGCCTTCGAAATACAGACCGTCATTGACAACTTCTTTCCCACCGACAACAACCTTGAAGGTAGATTGTTCCTTGACATACTTATTATCAACCGTGGAAAGCACCGCCGCCGCAGGGGTACCCTTGGAGATACCCGCCACACCGATCAATTCACTGCTGTAACCGAATTCCTCGGCATAATAGCGAATACAACGCATCGCCGCACGGGACGATTTGGCAGCATTCTGACCGTGCGTTCCGTAGGGAGCGATATAATAGTAATGATCGTCGCGTGCCATGGGAACATACACATAGTCAAAAACTGCCGTAGTATAGCCGCTGAAGGTAAAGCCAACCAAATGCGATCGGCTTTCTGTGTTACCTACATTATTGGTTCTGGGAGAATGGGTCGCCGCCATGCTGTATACAGGTGTCTCCACCTTGGCACCCGAGGGATAGATAATATCCAGTCGGTTCTTATAGCTCATGGGAGAACCGTCAGACTTTCGGCAATCCTCCACACGAGAGACAGTAGGCGCATATTGCTCCGCATGAGGAACCACATTGCCGTTCTTATCGATCTGCGGCGCACCGGCAATACATTCGGCATCGGCCGCATGACCGCACGAGCAAGAAGCATCGCCCGTATGATAAGCATACTTGATCTTCTTTTCACCGGCGATGTAATCGTTCCATGCTTTCATTACTCGATCAAGGGTACCCAATGCGCCATGCTTGTCACTTTCAAAGTACAAAATATCCCTCTCTACACGGTAGCCTGCGGGGAGGAAATACACATAGCCCGAATGAACGGCAACGGTCGTCTCGGTCTTGCTTGCCGCCGAAGGATCCTTCCACACGGTAAGCTTTTGGTTGCCCACCAGATCGGAACGAAGGGCTGCCAAGCTCTTCTCTATGGTATTGGCTACGGCATTGGGATTGCCTCCGAAATCCACCACTATAACTGCAGCGCGGTTACCCGATTCTATGGATGCATCCGCCCTGATATAATCGGTCACAATGCTTATGTCACTTTCCGTACCGATCCTCTCACCGTTCCAGTTGATGACATAGAATATGATATCACGCTGTTTCGTTTCGTTTTGACGATCGAAATAAACCGTGATCTTAGCCTCGCTGTGGAGATATGTCTTATCCTCCCACATGGTTTCATACTGCTTGTAGCCGTTCAGAGTGGCATCGGAATATAACTCCGAGGTATACGACAGATTGTCTGCTTTTGGTGCAGCCGCAAAAGCACCGAGAGGCAAGCTTGTCGCGGTCAGCAGTGCAGCCAACAGAAATACCACCGCAGATTTTGTTAATTTCATAATTTCCTCCTTTTTAGCGGGAGCTCCCCACTGTTATTTTATAACGCGCTGTCACATCAAACGGTTGATTTTCGGCAAATTTGGATTTATCGAATTGTTAATCACGCCGTCCAAACTCCGCAGGGGCGAATTGTGTTCGCCGGTCATAAACAATAAAGTCTCTACAAACGGACGAACACTGTTCGCCCCCACGGGATTAGTGATGTGTTTTGGTTTGTGCGTAGCCATTTCAAGCTCACCGACAAATTTGAATTCAAACACATTAAATAGCATGAAAAATCAAAATGGAAATAAATGTCCAACAAAAATTCATTTAATATGACATAGCTTTTTATAATAACATCATATAACAAAATCACAAAAAAATCAATATCCAAAATTGCATTTTGTGAACAATGCCCAATTCTCATCGCCCGAAATTGATCATATATACGTCGATTTTGTGCACTTTGTCATTCGAAAACCTGCTGCGTTTTTTATAGATCTTTGCTTTCGCGAAAAACTGCGGATTTTCAAACATTTTTCAAAATTCAGATGCAAATTTTCCTCTGTCCTTCTTCGCTTCTCTCTTTTTTCACTTTTACCTAAATTCTCCCGTCGGCGTAATCGATATTTTGTCTTTAATTATGAAATTAGCCTATTGAACAAAACAACATTTTGTGATATAATATAATTTGAATTTTTATAATTAACGGAAAGAAGGATCTCCTATGAAATATCTGGTTGTTATTCCCGACGGTATGGCAGACGAAAAAATCGACGCTCTTGGCGGCATGACCCCTATGCAAAAGGCACATAAGCCCTGCATGGATGCACTGGCTCGTGAAGCCTTTGTCGGTACGGTTTCCAATGTGCCCGAAGGTATGGTTCCCGAAAGTGACACGGCAAACATGGCCATCCTTTCCTTTGATCCCAAGATCTACTCCAAAGGTCGTTCCCCCCTGGAAGCCATGAGCATGGGGCTGGAAATGTCTCCCCGCGATACGGCTTACCGCTGCAACATCGTCACACTCTCCGAGGAAGGTGAGTATGACGATAAGATCATTCTCGACCACAGCGCCGACGAGATCACCACCGAGGAGGCTGACATACTGATCAAAGCCTTGGACGAAAAACTGGGCACCGAATACCGTAAATTCTACACGGGTGTCAGCTACCGCCATTGTATCCTTTGGCAGGACGGAAACGACAAATACAACTTCATGCGCCCCCACGATATTCTCGGCAAGCGCATCGGTGAATATCTTCCTCGCGAGGAGGATGGCGGCAAAGAGTTTTACGATCTCATGCGCGCCAGCTTTGATATCCTCGATCACCACCCCGTCAACGAGGCAAGACGTGCTCGCGGTCTCAAGCCCGCCAATTCCATTTGGCTGTGGAGCCCCGGTAAAAAGCCCCAGCTTCCCTCCTTCAGCGACAAATGGGGTCTTCGCGGTGCGGTCATCTCGGCTGTCGACCTTATTAAGGGAATCGGCATCTGTGCAGGTATGAGATCCTTTGATGTAGAGGGCGCTACAGGTAATGTCCACACCAATTATGAAGGAAAAGCCGAAGCCGCTATCAATGCCTTCCGCGACGGTTACGACTATGTATATGTCCATGTGGAAGCTCCCGACGAGTGCGGACACCGCGCGGAATTGGAGAACAAAGTGCTCTCGGTGGAGTTGATCGACCAAAAGATCCTTCGCCCCATTTACGATTATTTGGAGAGCACCGACGAGCCTTTCCGAATCATGGTGCTTCCCGACCACCCCACCCCCATTCGTATCCGCACCCACTCCATCGAACCCGTTCCCTTCTTGATCTATGCTTCCGACAGGATTGAGGACGGCGTGGATTGCTTTACCGAAGATTCCGCAGCCGCCAAGGGCAACTACATTCCTTGCGGCTACACGCTGATGGATCATCTGATTGAAAAGTAAAAGAGGTTTTATGATGAATACCAACCAAGCCGAAAATCAAAAAACAAAAAAAGAGCCACTGATCCACTCGATTTACGACTTTTTAGAGTTGTTTGTCATCGCGGTTTGCATCGTGTTCGTTATCTTCACCTTCACCCTTCGTCTATGCTTGGTCGACGGTCGCTCCATGGAAAAAACGCTGTCCAACGGCGAAAGGCTTCTTACCACCAACTTTTTTTACACACCGACCGCAGGCGACATCATTGTATTTCACCAAACCAATGAGAATATTCCCGACCACAACAAGCTGTTTGTCAAACGCATTATTGCCACCGAGGGTCAGTTTGTCAAGGTGACGAGCAACGGCGTGTATGTATCTGACGATGCGATCTTTGAGGAAAGCGACCGTTTGGATGAAAGCCAATATGCTTATCTTGACAGTGGCATTATCGAGGATAACTTTCACAACCTCGGTGAGGTGTTTGAGGTGCCGGAAGGACACATTTTCGTGTTGGGTGACAATCGCAATAACTCAACTGACAGCCGCGCTTCCAGTGTGGGGTTCGTTGATGTTCGACGCGTGATAGGCAAGGTCCTTCTGAGGATCACGCCCTTCGACCGTTTCGGCACCGTCAATTGACAAAAACCACGAAAAGGAGAACTTCATGCCTTCCGAGATCATCCAATGGTTCCCCGGTCACATGGCGAAAACCCGACGCCTGATCACCGAGAATCTCAAAAACGTAGATATCGTTATCGAAATCCTTGACGCACGCATTCCTTACAGTTCACGCAATCCCGAGATCAACCGACTTTGCGCCGGCAAACCTCGCATTGTTCTTCTGAATAAAGCTACCCTTGCCGACCCTCGCGAAACCAAGTTCTGGTGTGCCAAGTTTTCCGATCAAAATACCGTTTGTATTCCCACCGACTGCATCACCGGTGAGGGCATCGGTCAAATATCCCCCGCCATTCGCACCATTTTGCATGAAAAGCTGGAAAGATACGAGTCCAAGGGGATGACAGGGCGCAAGTTAAAAGCCATGGTGCTCGGCATACCCAATGTAGGAAAATCCTCACTCATCAATCGTATCGCAGGCAATCGCAAAGCCAAGGTGGAGAACCGCCCGGGTGTTACGCTCGACAAACAATGGTTTGCTACAAGCATCGGTCTTGATCTGATGGATATGCCCGGTATTCTTTGGCCGAAATTTGACGACCGCAAGGTGGGTGAAAACCTCGCCATCACAGGTGCCATCAAAGATGCTGTGGTGGACGTGGAGGAAATCGCTACGGTTTTGTGCGGTCGCTTGCGTACACTGTACCCCGATTTGCTCTCGACCCGTTACAAGCTGGGAGCGCCCGAAACCTATGCGGATCTCACCGACTACGAATTGTTTGAAGCCATTGGTCGCAAGCGCGGCTTCCTCATTTCCGGCGGCGAGATCAACACCGAACGTACCGCCAATATGCTTTTGGATGAGTTGCGCGCTGCCAAGATCGGACGCGTTACACTGGACGGTGTATTTAAAACCAAAGAGGAGGACGGCGAGAATGCTGGCGTTTGATCTGGAAAAAGCCTGCGCGGCTGACGGGTATCCCCTTGTTTGCGGCGTAGACGAGGCAGGGCGCGGTCCTTTGTGCGGACCTGTCGTAGCCGCCGCCTGTATCCTGCCCGTAGATTGCGAGATCGAAGGGCTCAATGACTCAAAAAAACTGACCGAGAAAAAACGCGAGGCGCTTTTCGATATTATTTTGGAAAAGGCGATCTGCTGTTCTGTCGCACAAGCCGGTGTGGAAGAGATCAATCAACTCAACATTTTGGAAGCCACGTTGCTTGCCATGCGTCGCGCCATTGAGGGGCTTTCCGTGAGACCCGACTTTGCGCTGATCGACGGCAATGTTAACCGAGACTTTCCTCTCCCCTCTCGCGCCGTGATCCATGGAGACGCACTGTCTCCCAGCATCGCCGCAGCCTCGATCCTCGCCAAAGTGACTCGAGACCGTATGTGTGTGGAACTGGATGCCATGTATCCTATGTACGGCATCGCCAAGAATAAAGGCTACGGTTCTAAGCAACACATGGATGCCTTGCGTCAATTCGGTCCCACCCCCATCCATCGAACAAAATTCATCCGTTTTCTTAACGAGGAAAAATGATTACCTTCAAGCAAAACAGACCTACCACCACCGAGATCGGTCGATACGGTGAGGATGTGGCAACGGAATTTCTCGAAAAGAAAGGTTACCGTATCATCACCAGAAACTTCCGCGCCGGACGCAATGAGATCGACATCATTGCCGAAGACAAAAATGACCTTGTTTTTGTGGAAGTCAAAACCAGAAATTCCGCTCGTACCTACGAATACGACTACGGAACTCCCGCGACAGCCGTCACCCGTGCCAAGCGGCGGCGAACGGTCGAAGCCGCGCGTGAATATCTTGCATTGAACGAAACCGACAAAATGCCTCGTTTTGACGTGATAGAAGTGTATCTTGGGCAGACGGCTTTCACGCTGACTCCCGAGGTGCGCAAAATTGAACATCTTTACGATGCATTTCGCAATTGATGGGAGCTTTCTTATGAAAACATTAAAGTTATTTGATCTTCACTGCGATACCCCATCGGAGTTGTATCGAAACGGAACATCCCTTGACCAAAATCCGCACCACGTTTCGCTCGCCGGAGCCGAAGCCTTTGCGGAATATACGCAGGTCATGGCCATCTACTCCAATCGGGTATTTGACGACGAGTCGGCATTTCGCAACTTTCATAAAACGGCCGACTACCTTATGACTCAATTTGAGCTTTTCTGCGACCGCGCGACCTTTGTCCGAAATGCACAAGGATACGGAGCCGCAGATACCTCCTTCAAATTTTTTCTTGCCGTGGAGGATGCGCGATTGCTTAACGGTGTTCGCGACCGTCTGCGCGTATTGTATGCAAGAGGTGTGAGGTTTCTGACCCCTGTTTGGGGCGGTGAAAGCTGTATCGGAGGTGCACACGATACCTCTTTAGGACTTACCGAATTTGGAAAACAGACGGTAGAAGACTGTTTTTCCTTGGGAATCGTTCCCGACATTTCCCACGCATCGGAGCAGACCGCGGAGGATATCTTCACGATCGCGCAAAAGCACGGCAAGCCTGTCATCGCCACCCATTCGGCCTCTCACGCGGTTAGATCGCACACCAGAAATCTGCGCGACAACCAGTTTGAAGCGGTCAAAAACAGTGGCGGTCTGGTTGGTGTCTGCCTTTACCGAGACCATCTTTGCGACCGCAGAGAGGCACATATATCCGATATCATCGCCCATATTGAGCATTATCTGTCTTTGGGCGGTGAAAATACCGTAACCTTCGGAAGCGATTTCGACGGAGCGGAAATGCCCGTAGAGATCCATCATCCCTCCGATCTCATTCAGATTGCCGATGCGTTGGCAAGACTCAATTACAGCAATGAGCAGATTGAAAAGCTGTTCTTTAAAAACGCGGATCGTTTTGTTTCTGAAAATCTTTGAAAACGGAGGAATATAAAAATGATATTGGTTAATACGGACTATATCAGCGGCAAGGAGTTGGAGATGCTGTCACTCGTAAAAGGAAGCACCATTCAATCCAAGCACATCGGTAAAGATATTGCAGAAAGTTTTAAAACATTAGTAGGCGGAGAATTAAGAGCATACAACGAGATGATGAACGAAGCACGGGATCTTGCCACCAAGAGAATGGTCGAAGAAGCCCAAGCGCTCGGTGCGGATGCGATTGTAAATATTCGCTTTGCATCATCCGCCGTTATGTCCGGTGCCGCAGAGATCATCGTCTACGGCACGGCTGTCAAATTTGTTAATAAGTAGAATATTCAAGATATACCAAAACAAAAATATACATAATATAAAACAGGAGAACCACTATGTTGTACCAAAGCACAAGAGATGCATCGGCGAAGAAAGTAACCGCTTCCCTCGCCATCAAGCAGGGACTGGCCGATGACGGCGGACTTTTTGTTCCCGAATCCATTCCCTCGCTGGATCAAAATGAGATCGCGGCACTTTGCAAGGACAGTTACCCCGTCCGCGCGGCCAAGATCCTCTCTAAATTCCTCTCGGACTACACCTATGAGGAGCTTCTTGAGGATTGCGAAAAGGCCTATTCCACCGAATCCTTCATCGGCGGCTGTGCTCCCCTTGAAAAGGTTCGCGAGGGCTTGTATTCCTTGGAATTATGGCACGGTCCCACGTCGGCCTTTAAAGATATGGCGCTTCAGATCATGCCCCGTCTTCTTTCCCGCGCTCTCGTCAAAAATAAGGAAGATCGCACCGCACTGATCCTTGTTGCCACCTCGGGCGACACAGGCAAAGCGGCACTTGAGGGCTATCGCGATATCGACCGTATCAAGATCATGGTGTTCTATCCCGTGGACGGTGTCAGCCGCGTGCAGAAGCTCCAAATGGCAACACAGGGCGGCAACAATGTAAATGTTTGCGCCATTCGCGGCAATTTCGATGATGCACAGAGCGGTGTTAAAGCGATCTTCTCCAACCGAGAGGCCGCTGCGCGTCTTGATAAGGCCGGTGTTTTCCTCTCCAGTGCCAACTCCATCAACTGGGGACGATTGGCTCCTCAGATTGTCTACTATGTGTCGGCTTACTGCGATCTTTTGAACGAAGGCAGGATCCAAATGGGTGATCGCGTCAACTTCTGCGTTCCTACGGGCAACTTCGGCAATATTCTTGCCGCCTTCTTCGCCAAGAAAATGGGGCTTCCCGTCGGCAAGCTGATCTGCGCTTCCAACAATAATAATGTCCTTACCGATTTCCTGCGAACCGGTGAGTATGACCGAAACCGCAAGTTCCACATGACGATGTCTCCCTCTATGGATATTCTCATTTCCAGCAATCTTGAGCGTCTTCTTTGGCTGACGGCCGGAAGTGAAGCCACTGCGACTTATATGGAGTCTCTCAAAAACACAGGCAAATACCAAATCACCCCCGAACATCTGGCTGCTATCAATGAAACCTTTGTGGGTTACTATGCCGATGAACAAGCAACCGCAAAGACCATAGACGATACCTTCCGCACCGAAAAGTATTTGGCCGACCCCCACACCGCCGTTGCGCTGTCCGCCGCTCAACAGTATCTTGACGAGACGGGCGACAGCACCATCACCGTTGTAGCCTCCACGGCAAGCCCCTACAAATTTGCTGCCGATGTTCTCTGCTCTCTTGGCGGCAACCGCCCCGCAGACGATCTTGACGCGTTGGCTCAGCTGTCCGAGAAAACGGGGACCGAAATCACCATTCCTCTTCGCGGTCTTGCCGAGCGCACGGTTCGTTTTGAGCGCGTGATCGATGCGGCAGATATGGAAAATGAGGTTTTTGCTTACATCGAAAAGTAAGGGCGCTACGGCGCGAGAGGTCGCTTTTTTGAAAAAAAGCTCCGCAAAAAACTTTTCATCGGTATCGCTTTCTTTAGTTGGTGCGAGCATACGGCACTAAGTTGAGGATGACTATGGTCGAGAAAAATTTTGTGGGCGCAAAAAAAGGGTGACGCACACACGTCACCCCCGACGGTTCAAAACCGTCAAAGGATCATCCCGATCCTCTGATTCTCGACTATCAAGTGCCGAGAATCGCTACCATCCGAGTTTACAATACGCGAAACTCAGATCTCCTTCTGCTCGAAGGTTGCGCAGACCGTGTCCGCACTGGATGTTGCATAGCTGGGACCAACCGCGATCTGACCTGCCGTACAGTAGGTCTCGCCATCGTGGTGGATGCAATTCTTAACATCGCATTGGATCCCCTTGATATGCTTGCAGCAATCCTTTTCGTTGGTGTTTTGGTTCATGGGAATATGACCATACCTTTCCGAAACACTCAGCCGTCGGCACACTGCCGACCAACTGCCTCAAATCCTTGTCTCCCGAAAAGCTTTGGATCGGAAGACAGTAGTATTGTGTGCCGTACACCGCATGGTTATACCAATCGGGTAAAGGGAAAATTTTCCGCAATTTCAAAAGAAAGGAGGATCGCTATGGCACTTTACGTTATGTCCGACCTTCATCTGTCTACCAACAAAAAAACCAACAAGTCCATGGAGGTCTTCGGCTTTCGGTGGAAAAATTATATGGATCGCATCGATGCCAACTGGCGAAGGCTGGTGGAACCCACGGATACGGTCATCGTCCCGGGAGATATTTCCTGGGCAATGACCTTGGATGAGGCGACCGAGGATTTTGCTTTTCTCGACGCTCTCCCCGGCACCAAGATCATTGGAAAAGGAAATCACGATTACTGGTGGGCAACGCAAGCAAAAGCCTCCGCTTTTTTTGAAAAAAACGGATTTCAAAGTATCAAGCTTCTTTACAATAACGCCTTCACCGTGGAGAACTTTGTCATCTGCGGAAGTAGAGGCTGGTTCAATGACGAAAATATAGGAAATATTCCCCCGGGCACCGATTATCATAAAATCGTAGCACGGGAAGCCATTCGTCTTCACTTGAGCCTGACCGAGGCACAAAAAACGGGAGATAACATCAAAGAGACACTGGTCTTTTTGCACTTTCCTCCTGTCTTTCGAGAGTTTTGCTGCCGTGAAATCTTGGATGTTCTTCACGAATTCGGCATTCGTCGCTGCTTCTACGGACACATCCACGGTGTTTATGATCTGCCGGGCACATTTGAATATGAAAATATTCTCTTCACCATGGTCTCGGCCGACTATCTGGACTTTACCCCCCTTCACATAGCAAAAACTTAGGAATTTCAAGCCTTGAAATACAAAAAATCGAAAAAACTATTGACAACTACAAGAAAAAATTGTAAAATGAAATGATGTAAAAAATCAAGGAGACCTTACGCTCTGCGGCAAGGCGGCTCCAAACAGTAAGAAAGGATCATCAAAAATGAAGATTACCAAAAACGAAAAGAAAAACAGCCTTTATGAGCTGGAGATCGCTGTGGAAAAGGACGTATTTGAGGATGCCATCACCAAGGTTTACCGCAAGCAGGTTAAAAATATAAACGTCCCCGGTTTCCGCAAGGGTAAAGCTCCCCGTTCCATCATCGAGAAGATGTACGGCAAGGGTGTATTCTATGAAGATGCTATCAACGATCTTCTTCCCACCGTTTATGCCGACGCCATCAAGGAAGCCGACATCAAGGACATCGTGGCTCAGCCCGAGTTCGATATCGTTTCGGTTGACGACAACGGTTTGGTTCTGTCCGCAAAGATCTATGTT
Organism: Eubacteriales bacterium; assembly: GCA_045537235.1. Classification (GTDB taxonomy): domain Bacteria; phylum Bacillota; class Clostridia; order Oscillospirales; family CAG-272; genus RGIG8775. The sequence continues at coordinate 49,106 of JAZSPB010000033.1, read as the reverse complement.
AAGCCCGACGTTGAGATCGCTGACTACCTCGGAATCGAAGTAGAAAAGACCGTCGAGCCCGTAACCGACGAGGAAGTTGACCGCGAGATCCAGACGGTTCGCGAGAGAAACTCCCGTGAGATCGAGGTCACCGACCGCGCCGCTGAAATGGGCGACACTGCTGTCCTTGACTACGAAGGCTTTGCTGACGGCGTTGCTTTCGAGGGCGGCAAGGGTGAGAACTTCTCCCTCAAGCTCGGCTCCGGTCAGTTCATCCCCGGCTTCGAAGAGCAGGTGGTTGGTCACAACATCGGTGAAGAATTCGATATCAATGTAGAGTTCCCCACCGAGTATCATGCCGCAGAGCTTGCCGGCAAGCCCGCTGTATTCAAGATCAAGCTTCACAAGCTGAACAAGGTAGAACTTCCCGAGCTTGATGACGATTTTGCAAAGGATGTTTCGGAATTTGACACCTTCGCTGAATACAAGGCTGACCTTAAGGCAAAAATCGAGAAGAGACATGAGTCCAAGGCGGATGCCGAAGTTGAGGATAAGCTGGTTGATGCGCTGATTGAGAAGCTCAATGCCGACATCCCCGAGCCCATGTTTGTCAACGAGACCGAGAACTTCCTCCGCGACTACGACAACAATCTTCGTATGAGCGGTCTGGATCTCAAGACCTATATGCAGTACACCGGACGCTCTCTTGACGACCTCCGTGCTGACTTCCGTCCCAGAGCCGAGAAGCAGGTCAAGGCAAGACTGGCACTGGAGAAGATCGCCGCATTGGAAAACCTTGAGGCATCCGAAGAGGATATCAATGCCGAGTATGAGCGCATTGCAGGCGCTTACAACATCACCGTTGAGCAGGTCAAGGAGAGCATCGACTCCTCCGCCATCGCAGAGGATATGAAGGTCAAGAAGGCTATGGATCTGGTAAAGGAGAAGGCCGTTCTTGCGGAGAAGGCTGCGAAGAAGCCCGCCGCAAAGAAGACATCCACCACCAAGAAGACCACCACTACCAAGAAGACCACTGCCTAGAAGGAAGAGGCTGAAGCTCCTGCTGAGAATGCTCCCAAAGCCGCTCCCAAGAAGAGAACCACCAAGAAGGCCGAGGCTGAAAAGACCGACGCCGAGTAATTCAATCATCCAATTAGGAGGTAATTATGTTTAATTATGGTAATATTAAGGATGCCCTCGTACCCATGGTCATTGAGCAGACCGGTCACGGCGAACGCTCCTTTGACATCTTTTCGAGGCTTCTGAATGACCGTATCATTTTTCTCTCCGACGAAGTAAATGACACTACAGCTTCCCTGGTCGTAGCGCAGATGCTCTTCTTGGAGGCACAAGATCCCGACAAGGACATTGCTTTCTATATCAACAGTCCCGGCGGTTCGGTGACAGCAGGTATGGCCATCTACGATACGATGAACTATATCAAGTGCGACGTTTCCACCATCTGCATCGGCATGGCTGCCAGCATGGGCGCGTTCCTTCTTTCGTCGGGTACCAAGGGTAAGCGTATTGCTCTTCCCAACAGCGAGATCATGATCCACCAACCTTTGGGTGGCGCAAAGGGTCAGGCCACGGATATCAAGATCCATGCCGAGCTCATTCTTCGTACTCGTGACAACCTCAATCGCATTCTTGCCGAAAACACGGGCAAGCCCATTGAGGTCATCGAACGCGATACCGAGCGCGACAACTTCATGACCGCAAAGCAGGCGCTGGAGTACGGTCTTGTTGACAAGATCTTTGACAAACGCGCGTAAAATTTCCCCGAAAGGCTGATAATCATGTCTGATAAAACCAATGAAACGCAGAACAAGCCGTTTTGCGCCTTCTGTGGACGGACGGAGGATCAGGTGGATTTCCTGATCCCCTCCCCCACAGGAATCTGCATCTGTGATTACTGCGTTGATATCTGCGCTCAACTGATCGACGAGCACACCGAGGTCGAACGCGAGATGGCCGGCGAAAGCAAATACGGTACGCTTTCCATGGAAACACTCCCCAAGCCCCGTCAGATCAAGGAGTCCCTTGACCAGTATATCATCGGTCAGGACGATGCCAAAGTGGCATTGAGTGTAGCAGTTTACAATCATTACAAGCGCATTTTAAGCCGAGAAAAAAGCAAAAAGAATGAAGCGGCCGAGCAAGAGATCCATTTGCAAAAAAGCAATGTCATGCTCATCGGTCCTACGGGCGTAGGTAAGACCTACCTCGCGCAGACTCTTGCCAAGACCCTTAAAGTTCCCTTCGCCATCGCCGACGCGACGACCCTCACCGAGGCAGGTTATGTGGGCGAGGACGTAGAAAACATCTTGCTTCGTCTCATTCAAGCTGCCGACTATGATATTGAAATGGCCGAGCGCGGCATCATCTATATTGATGAAATCGATAAAATTTCCCGAAAGAGCGAAAACCGCTCGATCACCCGTGATGTTTCGGGAGAGGGTGTTCAGCAAGCACTTTTGAAGATTCTGGAAGGAACCGTGTCCAATGTCCCACCACAAGGTGGCAGAAAGCACCCCAACCAAGAATTTATTCAGATCAACACCGAAAACATCCTCTTTATTTGCGGCGGAGCTTTTGACGGTTTGGAGAAGATCGTGGAAAAGCGTCGCGGCAATCAAGTTGTAGGCTTTGGAAGCGAGATCAAAAAGAAACAAGAAAAACGTGACGGCGGTATTTTCAAAGACGTTGTGGCTCACGATATTGTTAAGTTTGGTCTGATTCCCGAGCTTGTGGGACGAATCCCCGTGATGGTCACATTGACCGACCTTGATAAGGATGCATTAGTGCGCATCATCAAGGAGCCCAAGAACTCGCTGATCAAGCAGTACGAGTATCTGTTCTCCATGGACGGCGTTAAGCTGACCTTTGAGGAAGAGGCTATCGTAGCCGTTGCGGAGTTGGCGCTGGAAAGAAACACAGGTGCGCGCGGCCTTCGTTCGATCATGGAAGGGATCATGACGGATATCATGTACGATATTCCTTCGCGTGATGACATTGAGGAGATTCGCATAACCGCTGATTGCGTAAAGAAAAACGCGGAACCGATTATGGTAAAAAAGGGCGCGTAAAATATGCATCGGGTTCTAAAGGGCAATTTTGAATAATTTAAAGCCTCGGCAGGGAGTTTCCTTGCCGAGGCTGAATTTTTATATACAAGGCTTATATTCGTCAAGCCCAAACTCATGATATGGCTCACGATAAAATTTCATACAGAAATCTTTTTTGTTATTCCACATTTCTTCGCTGTAGCCATTCTTCAAGAAGTTATATGCTTTATCTAAAGCGTTGTCACATTCTTTGAACCTGCCTAATTTATAATGACAAGCAGCAATTTTTACACAAGCAACAGCTTGATAAACATAGTGCATAAGCAGGGTGTATTCTTGCGGGACTTCTCGGTGTGAAAACACCTCGATGCCATTTACGATTTCCTCGTATGAACGTATTGCGTTTTCATAATCACCGATTTCCCAAAAGCCTTGACCTTCGCCATCACAGCACATAAATAAATCTTGATGTGCCCAAACCTTGAACTCGCGAACACCTTTCAATCTATCTTCGCCTTTAAGCATATATGCAGAGCAACGCATTCTGTCATAAATATCAATGTTATAGACATATGGCATAGACTCAATGATTGCTTTGGCTTCCTCGTAGTTACCGTTCATAATAAGGATAGAAGCCATATCGTTTTTTGCACCTGAAACGATAAAAAAGTCGTTAGATTCTGCAATAAGCTTTTTGGCAATGGCTAAAGCAGGTTCTTTCAATTCGGGACAACCATGATATCTCATTTGCATTTCATATTGCGTGAGAAGTTCTTTTTTGAGAATATCTGCACTTGGGTAAGCGGCTATTCCTTCAAGAAGGCGCTTTTGTGCTACGTCAAACGGTGCACCGCCACGTGAGCTATAAAGAATATCCATTATTTTTTCTTCAATATTGTTTGCATCATAATCAAACAGAACATCTAAGCTCACACCAAAATATGCAGCAATTACGGGAAGGAGTGCAACATCCGGATATCCGGCGCCCATCTCCCACTTGGATACGGCTTGTGGAGACATATTCAAAGCGCTTGCTAATTGTTCTTGGGTAATTGCTTTCTTTTTCCTAAGAGCGCGTATTTTATTTCCAAGGTTAATCATAAGATTTCCTCATTTCATTCAGATTAACAGTGGCCTCTGTTGTAATAATTATATCATGAAACAATATCATTTTCAAGCAACTCGCTTTGGGATAAATTCCACTTATCGTTGATATGGTGGAATTTCAATTTTACAAGTATTCCTGAATTGCACCACCAAATTCGGTGGTGAGTAAGTGCGCACTTGCGGGCAAACAAAAAAACTCCCTTGTGTAAAGGGAGGTGGCACGGCAACGCCGTGACGGAGGGATTGTAAAAGTTAGATTTGACCCAAAACAATCCCTCTGTCGCTTCGCGACAGCTCCCTTTACACAAGGGAGCCTCTGGCAGTAATCTTTTGCTGGTCTGTTGTTTTATTGCAAAAACTGTCCTTTAGAACCCACATCATAAAAAAGAGAGTTTATATAGGAGTGATCTATGTAAGCTCTCTTTTTTATCAAATTTCATAAACCTCTGAACACAAAATTTTTGTTTTCCTTTTATTTTGGGAGAATCTTGAATCTGCTTTTTAACTACTTTTATCATTATAACAAAAGACATAGCTCAAAAAAAGCTATGCCTTTTGTTATTAAAAAGCTACTCTATAACAGATATGCCAAACACAATCCAACAAAGGATATTTTAGAAGCAAACCTTCCCCGGATTCAAGATGTTCTTTTTATCGAACACCTGCTTGATCCCCTGCATAAGCGCGATGGGATAATCCCCATACTGGCGACCAAGATAGCCCTTCTTGGCATATCCGATGCCGTGCTCACCCGATACAAGTCCGCCAAGCTCCTCGGCTTTCTTGTACATTAAGTCGAAACAATGCTCCAATGTCTTTTCCCATGTTGCCTGATCCATGTCGTCGCGGCAAATGTAAACGTGCAGATTTCCGTCTCCTGCATGACCGAAGCTGGGAATACGCACGCCGTTCTCCGCGGCAAGCTGGTGGGTGTATTTGATAAACTCATCCACATGGCTACCGGGAACTACTACGTCGCACTCGTCCATTTCGGTGGTGGACGCTTTGATGGCCTCAAGGAATGCGCCGCGCGCAGACCATACCGACTTCTTGCGCTCCTCGGTATCTACGATGTACACGTCAATAGCACCGATCTCAAGGCAAAGGTCTGCCACCGTCTTCATGTCAGCCTCAATCTGTGCGTCGGTATTGCCGTCGAAGGTGAGAAGAATATATGCGTCATTCTTGGTATCGGGAAATTTCTTACCCAGATAACTCTCTGAAAACAGAATGGTATCGCGGGACATATACTCAATGGCGGTAGGGGTTACCTTAGAACGAATGATCTGCGGCACTGCCTCAATAGCACTCTTCATATCGGGGAACGGAACCAAAAGGCTGACCGACACCTTGGGAAGAGGCACCAATTTGAGGGTTGCCTGCGTAATAATGGCAAGAGTTCCCTCGGCACCGATGATCAGGTCTTTGAGACTGTAACCCGAACTGTTTTTGGCAACCTTGGCACCAAGCTCCACGATCTCACCGTCGGGCATGACCACGGTAAGAGCGCGCACATAGTCACGGGTTACCCCATACTTAACGGCACGCATACCACCTGCATTGGTAGAAATATTTCCGCCGATGGTAGCCGATTTTTCACCGGGATCGGGGGGATAGAGAAAATCATTTTCCTCGGCAAAAGCCGCCAACTCCATCAAAAGTACACCGGGCTGAACCGTAACGGTAAGATTGTCGCGATCAAGCTCCAAAATTTGATTCATTTGAGTCGTTTCCATGAGAATGCCGCCTTCTACGGGAACCGCAGCGCCAACAAGACCGGTTCCGCTTCCACGAACAGTCACGGGGATCTCGCGGGCATAGGCGTGCTTCATAATTGCCGAGATCTCCTCGGTGGTATGTACTCGCACCAACACCTCCGGCATATGGGTGATGCCGCCCAACTCGTCGTGTCCGTAATCGGGATTGATCTCCTCCCCTGCCACGACAGACTCTGCGCCGACAATGCCGCGAAGCACATCGATATCTTGGTTATTCACCTTATTATACATTTTCCTGCGCCTCCTTGACCTTTGCAATCAGTTTGGGAAGAATCTCATTGACATCGCCTACAATACCGTAGTGTGCCACATCGAAAATGGGAGCATTCTTATCCGTATTCACAGCAACGATGCAATCCGAGGACTTCATACCCGCCGCAAACTGAACAGCTCCCGAGATACCCAAGCAAAGGATAAACTTGGGCTTGACCGTTCTTCCCGAAAGACCGATCTGGTGTTTAGCATCCAGAATATTTCCCTCAACAAGCGGTCTTGTACAAGCCAGAACACCGCCCATAAGCTCGGCAAGCTCTGCTGCCATAGCGCGGTTAGCCTCGCTCATAGCACCGCGTCCAACGGCTACAATAACATCCGATTCGGAAATATCGATATCACGGGGCTTTTCGCGTTCCGAAAGCACCTCAATACCGCTTGTCAACTTGTCTACATCAATGTCCAGCTTGACGATCTCTCCGCTCTCCACATCAGAGGCCTTCGGCTCCGAGAACACTTTGTAGCGAACGGTGCAGAACTGCGGACGGTTATTGGGAGACACGATCTGCGCCATGATATTACCGCCAAATGCGGGACGGATCTGAACAAGATCGGTATTTTCCTTCATCTCAAGCACAGTGCAGTCGGCAGTCAGACCCGTACGGCAACGGGCAGCCACACGGGGAGCCAGTTGTCTTCCAAGGTTGGTCGCCCCCACGAGAATGCTCGACGGCTTGACCTTTTCGATAAAATCATAGAAGGTCGCAGTATAAGGCTCAATGCGGAAATCGCGAAGTGCTTGGTTTTCGTAGACAAACACCTTATCGACACCGTAGCGAAGCAATCTTCGAGCACTGTCCCCTATGCTGTCACCCATCATAAGAGCATACACGGGATGACCTGTAACTGCGGCAAGCTCTCTTGCCTTTCCGATCAACTCATAAGTCACCCTATGTATCTTCCCGCCCGCATGATCCACATACACACAAATGCCCTTCCACAAGGATTTGTCGATTCCTGCAGGGGTGTCCTCTACATATTCGATCACGCCCTTGGGACCCTTGCGAACGCACATTTTACACATTTTGCATGCCGCCGAAATATCCAACTTACCGTCCGCATAGCCGATTGCACCAAAGGGGCAGATCTTAATAAGCGCCTCCGCATTTTCGGACGTCACCAAATTCTGATTGATCTTCAAATTTCCCATGATTCTCCCCTCCTTATATCAGCTTTCGTGCGCGGATCAGTTCGAAGATCCCTTCGGTCTGCTCCTCTGCATTACCTGTGATACTGTGCTTTTCCGCATTCTTTTCGGGTGGGAAAATACGCTCTACCTGCGTAGCCGATCCATTAAGACCGTAATGATTTTCATCCTGATCCTCAAAATCGGCAAAGGAAATAAACTGTACCATATCATCGGTTACTGTCTGTTTAACCTTGTAGGAAGGCAATCGGGGCGTATTGATATCCCCATCCACCGAGATCAGACACGGAAGCGCGATACTTTGGGTCACGACCTTATTGTCAAGAGATGCCGTAACATATACTCGACCGTCGCGAATCTCATCCACAGAAAGCACATTGGAGACGTTGGGAATGCCAAGATATTCCGCAACCTCTGCGCCCACCTGTGCTGTATCGCCGTCAGTAGTCTGCTTACCGCAGATGATCAGATCGAAATTTCCCACACGGCGGATTCCCTGTGACAGTGTGTAAGCGGTAGCCAATACGTCGGCACCCGCGAATTTTCGGTCACTGAGCACCGTTCCCCCCTTGGCTCCCATGCAGATCGACTCAACGATCACCGATTTTGCCTGAGGGGGCCCCATTGTGATAGTAGATACCTCTCCGCCGTATTTTTCGGTCAACGTCATAGCCACTTCCAATCCGTAAAGATCATACGGATTCATTTTACCTGCCACGCCCGACCGTTTAAGCACACCGGTGACGGGATCGACTTCAACATTGCTGGAACCCGGTACCTGCTTGATACAAACCAGTATATTCATGTTTTTGCTCCTTACTTCAAAATTTATCCATTTTATATTTTATCATCTTTTTATATAAATGTAAATGGATTTTTCGATCTTTTTTTCACATTTTCAACCATTTGCACCCGGGAAAATCGGATATTTCTTTCAGTAAAGCATACAGCAAAAAAGGACGATCAAAAGGGGCGTACTCTTAAGGAGGTTTTTTGAAAATTACAAATCACGAGTGTTGCGAACACGAAGAAAAATACGAGAACATTTCAGTGTTTCTCGTATTTTTCTTTTTGCACATTCGCAGATTTTCTTGTTTATATTACATTTATATTACACTTTTACAGAACTCCAAAATAAAGCTTTTGCCTTTTTTAAGATATTGTCCTTGTATGAAAGGCTCTCCCGTAAGGACATCGACAAGTTCCCCGGCTTCCTTGACATTCAAAGCATATTCTCCATCTTCAGCGGTATGCAGGAAGATAAAACGGCTGTTTGCGTATATCACGGCATCACGTTCGCAGTACACCCAAACTCCTGCGCTTTGTAAAAAGTCTCGAAGCTCGCTTGGGGAAATATCGTAATTGTCATTTGTTATTTCAATAATCGGGCAGTTTCTTTGTTCTGCAAGCTCTTTTACGCGATTTGAAAGTTCCGTTTCGATTGGCACGAGTGATATTATCGCTTTATAGCGATCTATGACAGACGGCGCATCCGCAGAAAGATAAATGTCATAAGGGGCACTCATTTTGCCGAGAGCCTCTCGTATATTGTAGCAAACATTCGTTGCAACAGACGAGTCAGATATGAGTGCATAGGACTCTTCGTCTATGAACACAGCCGTTTGCGCAACCGAGTGCATAGAAATAGAAGCGCTTTTTTCAAAAAGCTTGCGAATATCTTTCAGAAGTGCCATATATGTATCGTCCCTAAACCAACCGCCCCACATATCAAACCACCATGCCGCGTGTCCGTTTATTAAGGCTCTTGCCGCGTGCATTTTTATTACGTCACATGAGGTCTCTTTGTCAGGACCGAACCAAATGGGCTTATTGTACCACTTTGTGTCATTTACAGCGCGAGAAAGGTGTGTTCTGGTATCGTTCTCCGAAAAATAAAGCTTGCCGTGGTGTTTTATTGAAGTCAGAGCGGTCATGTACGGGTGATCTCTGCCGACAGCTCGGTTGTTTGAATAGCAAACGGGGGAGCAAATAAAGTCAACTTCCTCGCTTTCCAAAATTTTAAGCAGAGCATGGTGTCCGGGTCGGCTAATAAACGTATAGCCGTAAAATGTTCCGACGATAAGACGATGGTCGGTCAGAGCTTTGATCAGTGAAGAAAACTCGATAATACGGTCTGCAACAAGCTCGGAATAAAAGCGGCAAAATGTGGGGGTAGAGGCTTCGATTCCTTTTTCTTCGACGTACTTCGCGAATTTCTCCTCCGCTCGCTTTCCGCTTGTGCCTTTTTCCTTATCAAAGGGAAACCATTCCTCCGTGTTGCCTCCCGCGACCTGATACCCAACGATGTGAGACGCATAATCACTTTCCTTGATATGGGCAATAAATGTACAAAGCTCACGCTTTACCTCCTCTGCCCACTTGTCCGACGCAAAGCTCGTTCTTGATGGAGTTCCATCGGGATAGGGGTCACACAACTCGTCGGGATTTTGAAGTTCCCATTCGCGAGAAAGCGAAACATTGACACGCGGGAAGATATATGCCTCGGGACAAGCATCGAGAATTTGTTTTATATCCTCGTCAAATATTGAGAAATCGGGCTCGTCCTTATCGAATATTCCTTTTTTGAAAACATTAAGTCCCGAGTATTCGTTTAGATGATTAAACCCAAAAAACACGGGAACGGAAAACAAACGGTATCCCGCTTTTGCAAAATCAATATAACGGTTATTCTCGGTCAGATATGTGATGTACGCAAGACTGTACTGTATCTCACCGTTTATGCATAGTTGGGGATACCCATTTTTGTTAATTATTTCAGAGATTTTTTTCATCATTATTTTTCTTGACTCCTTAAAGCAAGACGGAGATTGAATTTGTTTTCCTCAAGAAGCTTTTCACATTCATCGTAGGAAAGCGCGGTTATCTCGCAAAGAATTCTTATCATTCTATCGCGAAGCTTTACATTTGACGGGCGAAGATTTATCATCATGTTTTCGTATACGTGTCCCAGCTTTACCATGACGGCGGTCGAAATCATATTGAGCACCATTTTGTGCGCACTTCCTGCCTTCATTCTTGTTGAACCTGTTATGACCTCCGCACCTGTGTCGGTGATGATACCGATATCAGCGGCTCTTTCGATGGGGGTATCCTCGTTTGAGGATAACGAGATGAGCAGAGCACCGACCTCGCGCGCCTTTGCGAAAGCTCCGAGAACGTACTGCGCGCCTCCCGCAACCGATATTCCGACGATGCTGTCGAGCTCAGTGATATTATGGGACGAAATGTCGCGGTAGCCTGCCTCATGGTTGTCCTCTGCACCTTCAACGGCTTTTCTTATTGCTCCGTCTCCGCCTGCGATAATACCGATAACGAGATCATTCGGAACTCCATAGGTTGGCGGGCATTCGGACGCGTCAAGGACTCCAAGTCTTCCCGAGGTGCCGCAACCTATATAAAAAAGTCTGCCACCTTTTGCCATGCGCTCGGCGATAGCATCTATAGCCTTTTCGATAGAGCAAAGAGCCTTTTCAATCGACATAGCAGCGTTTAAATTTTCGTCTTGAATTATGCGCACCATTTCAGCAGTCGACATACGGTCGATATGAGTGGCGCAGGGATTTCTCATTTCTGTTTTTAGCATGATCTTTTTTCCTTTATTTTGTTTTTTTGCAGATGTTATCTCATTCCCGCAAGTCTGAGGGCACCGAGGTACAAAGGAAGCTCGCAAACACTTATAGAGTAATTTTCTTTTGCCATTATTTCACAAAGCGCACGATATATGATATCATCTTTGGTGCAAAGTCCACCGCAGAGAACAACCCGTATGGGTTCTTTTTTGTTCCGCAAAAACTTTGCCGCGCCGCGAATGGTCTGTGCGACCTGTTCAAGATCGTCAAACAGTATTCTTTCAGCTACCTTGTCGCCCCCCTCGTATGCATTCATGACAAGGGGCGCATATTGAGCAATCATACGCTTACCGCCACTATAAAATTTTCCAAGAGACTCGAGAACACTTTCCGTGCCGCATTTTTTTCTCACGGCTTCATAAAGAACCGTCTCTTCTCCGCTTCCGTCCTCGAAGCGGAGTGCCGCAAGTATCGCCTCGCGTCCGATCGAAAAACCGCTTCCCGCGTCGCCAAGCAGATAGCCATAGCCTCCGACACGGTGTGTTTTTCCATTTACTTGAGCAAATGTCACACTTCCCGTTCCCATGATAACAGAAATGCCATCCGCATCACCAAGACTTGCCGAAACCGCATTCATCGCATCACTTCCGTTTTTCGTATCGGCAAACCCAAACTTTGAAAGGAAGCCGGAGATCTGCTCACTTATACCGGCAAGCGAGCCGCCTGCAAGACCTGCAAATACGGAAATATTACTCTTTGGAATATTTTCACAGACCTCGATTATACCGACTCGCAATACGTTGAGTGCGTTTTCGATTCCAATGTCACTCGGATTTGACGTTCCGAGACATACGGTCTTTATTATATTTCCGTTCGAGTCGGCAAGTGCAAATTCGGTTTTTGTCCCTCCGCCGTCGATACCGAGATAAAACGTCTGATCGGAAGTGTCACCCATGAGGGAATCTAAATTCGTTTGAAGTACTTGAGCAAGCCTTGGGAGCGTCACCGTTGGGGGCGCGCCTGCGCCGCTTTCCCATTTGCTTACGGCTTTTGCCGAATAGCCGAGAAGATCGGCTAACATATTTTGAGTCATTTTAAGAGCTTTTCGTCTTGAACGTATATTTCTTGCAATAATTTCCACAACACTTTTTGTCTCTTGCATCATGTATCTCCTTTTTAAAGTTCGCATGCATACATTATACCATAAATGTTCCGATATTTGCAACCTGCTATTTGTATACTCGGCAAAAAACTCCACGAACCGTAGATGTTTTACACAGATTATCCGCCAGCCAATTTCCTTGACAAGCTCTGTCTCAATTAAAGACACAACAAATTATTTGCAAAGTATAATCTCACATAGTTTTCCCGTTTTTTCGGCATATTTTATAACCGAAAACGTCCCCTTTGACTTCCCGTCCCAGAAAGCAATGATTTTATCCGCATAATCCACTATTTTTTTGTTTCTCGCGATTGGTGCGGCACGACCGTACCTCTCATATTGAGGCAAAAAGACAGTCAGCTTTAAGCCATTCTTTTTCGCATATTCCGACGCGCAAGAATCTACGCCGACCGCCCCACGCGAAACGATTTCATCTCCGTCGGATATATACATACCGATATCGGTTTTGAAAATGCTTCTTGAACCAACAACTGCAACTTTCATAAATATCTCCAACCAATATATTGTCTACTTAAATTAAGTATACTCACAACATTATACCATAAAATAATCTTAAAATATACTTACATTAAGATTATTTTGGAGATTTTTATGAGAAACAAAAATAATAAGCACCTTGGAATTGAAATTGATCCGGAGCTTCATTATAAGCTTCACTATATATCGAAGTATTACGGTCGCTCGGCGAACGGAGAAATACTTTATTTAATTAGACAGGAAATAAAAGCTTTTGAAAAAAGTGAGGGAGAAATTGAAATTCCCAAAGCACCAAAAACAAATTAAATTCGTTTTCGGGCGGTAAAAAAGGCACTTATGGCAAAACTGCAACAAGTGCCCTTGCGTGAGTTTTGCCATTTGATTTGTAGCCTTTAATTCAGGCATACAAAGCACTGCTTTTGTGGGCACAAAAGCGAAGCCCCACACGAGGTGGGGCCGGATAACTTTTATTTCGCATACTGATTCAAATTTTCGATAATTGAAATGAAACGAGGCTCCTGACGGATGCAATTATATCGAGGATGCTGCATTTTCTTTAGAATATGATAGCTCTCAGTATGTTCCGTACACTCGTGAAAATCTTTGCTCGGTTCAGGATAAATCAATTTATCGGTAAGAATGGATGTAAAAAATTTACCGTGATCATTGATATACGCTTTATCGTATTCAATGGCGTGATAACACATTTTTTCAAGAGATTCAATGGTTTTGTCCGTTTTGCCTTGTGCAATCTGATAAGTGGAGATCAACCAATAATTTCGGGAGAGGCGAACATGATAAAACATAAGATTATTCCCGTATATCATCTTATACAGATGGTTGGAAATAGTAAGCATTTCAATTTTTTTATTCCATGTTGCCGGATCGTCCGACAAATCTTCATGTAGCACAAGATTATGAATGGACAATCCCAAACCATCGGTAAATTTATCAATCTCATCTTGAATGTATAATTCTGTATTTCCATCACCTATTCCGCAAGCAAGAGCAGTTTCGCGGCAGTATTTCATCGGCGAGAGCAATTCTAAAGTGCTTCTCGCTTTTTTTGTTTCTCCCAACTCGTTATATATGCTGCTTAAAGTGAAAATTGCTTCATAACGTATGTCTTCATCATGGCAGTCGTCAATTACCGATAAGCAGAGGGTTTCGGATTCATGAATCAGTGATTGCTCATGTGTATTGCGCCATTCGTCCGACAAACAGGCAGCAAGATAAACTTTAATTTTGGAATCGTTAGGAAATTTAACAAACGCATCGCGCACGAAAGAAAGTTTTTCTTGATGCGTTCCGACTTCTGCTAAACGGCGCAATTCTTTTTTGATATTTGAAAGTTCTTCTTCTCGCTCCGACAGCTTATACCCAAGAAGCTCATCCGTGCTGACCGAGAAAAAGTCTGCCAACGCCGGAAGAAGTTCTATATCGGGATAACCACCTTCGGATTCCCAACGAGATATTGCTTGAGGCGTAATGCCAATTGCTGTGGCAAGGGTGTCTTGTGTAATATTATTATCTGCACGAAGTTTTTTTATAATCGCGCCTATTTTAATGTTCATATGTACCTCCGAAAAGTTTATCACCGGTGTAATTATATTATAACATATATTTTTTTCGAAAACAATTATCTGTTCCTTGTTAAACAGATAAAGCAGTACTTTACATCTTTGAAGAAGTAAAATACTGCTTTCTCACAAGAACACCAAACCGCCCCTTTTTTAAATCGTATACCCCTTATTTTCCATCCACATCCGAACGCGCCGCCCGTCCACTTCGGCGGGAAAACAACCTTCCCTCACACAAACGGCAACCGCATAACCCGCAGCTTCTCCGCTGGGAATAACATTTCCCACCACGCGATAAGAGGCATGAGCATAAAAATCCCCCGAAATGCACCGCCCCGAGAGCAACAGATTTCGACATCCGATCGGCAACAATGAGCGGTATGGAATGTGGTAGGCAACCGCCTGCTTTCCCTTCTTATGGTCTGCGACATCGTCCTTGCTGATCTTGTGAACATCAATGCTGAAGGTTGCTGTGCAGATTGCATCTTCAAATCGCCGCCCTTCGGTAATGTCCTCAAAGTCCAGGGTGTAAAGACCGCGGATACGCTTCCCTTCTCTCACGCCGATATGAGACGAGACAGAAACGACCTCCATATTTTCAAAGCCTTCCATCCGCCGCATCTGTTCTGTTACCTCAATGCACTCAATACGAGCTCGTGCGCTCGCCTTGGATAGAGAAAGAATATCGCCGGGATCAACATTATACTGATTGTTGAAGCTGAGCAATCGACAGCCTCGCTGCGGAACTTTAACAAGCGTGATCCACTCGGCAGAGACCGATATACCCGCCTTTTTCATTTTCTCTTTGAGTGCCGCCTTGTCGGCATTGGTATCCGTGGACGGAATGGATTCGTCCAATCCTGTTACCAGCACCGATGTACTGCACGGTTGGGGATGACCGTTCTCGGGATGTCCAAAAACATACTCACAACCGCACATAGCGGCCAGTGTGCCGTTTCCCGTGGCATCCACGAACAACTTACCTTCCACTGCATAGGCGCCCGCTTCACCGGCAACAAGGACTCGCAATATTTGCCCGTTCCGTACCTCTGCGTAAGCTACATTGCTGTAATACATGACGGTCACTCCCGCATCGAGACAGGTCTTTTCCAAATAGTATTTTACATATTCCAAGTCCACCATGGTTCCCGGCAGGTTCCGACCGTTTTCGTCCAAACGCTGTCCTTTACGCGGCGAAGTTCGATAGTGGGCATTGAGAAAATCAAACAGTTCCCGAACTATACCGCCCTTGCCCTCGATGTCCAAAATTTGCGGAACGATACCCTTGGTAATGTCTCCGCCAAGCTCTCCACCGCTTTCGATAAGAGCCACATTCGCGCCCTCTCGTGCGGCACTTACTGCGGCCGCTACACCGGCAAATCCACCACCGCAGATCACTGCATCATAGGTTAGGGTCTTTTTTACATCTACTTTCATAATGGTACTTTTATTCCTTTTGCGCAAATTCACAATTGCGAATCACAAGCTCCTCGCAACCGCTATGGAAAAATGCACCGTCCCATTCCTTCATAATGCTTTCTTCGGCAAACACGCGGACACCGTCAAGAACCGCCCCATGAATATTCTCTACCGTCAGCATATGGGTTCCGCGCGATGACAGTTTCTTTTCGATCGTTCCGTCATCTTCCGAGACTACAAAAAGATCCACATTGCGAAGTGTAATATCCGATATCCGGCAATCGTCTTTTGCTGCAATTACACTTTTTGCCATGCCGCTCATGCGAATGTTTTCCAGTGTTACATGACGAATCGATCCAACACCACCGCCAATCTGAATGGGAAAGCCCACATGATATGCAGAAATGTTGCTGAAATTGACATCCTCTATATGTGCCTCACCCCTGCTAGAATAACTGGTCATATACTGAATCGCCGTGCCCGCCCGCGCAATGGTAATATTGGAAACGCGTACATGGCGAATTCGTCCTGTGCCAACCCCAATGCGGAATGCACTGGCTGAAACGGCGCAGGTACAGTTGTTCACTGTAATATATTCGCTGAGCATCTGCTTGTTTTTTAAATGGGCAGTATCACACCGCACAGTGATGGCATCGTCTCCTGTATCGATGATGCAATCGGATACCGTGACAAAACGGCAACAGTCGATATCAATACCGTCGGTATTGCCCGCCGTCTTTCCGTTAAACACCTTGATTCCACGCACGTTCACATATTCGCATCCGTGAAGAAAACATGACCAACAAGTACAGTTTCGCATGGTAATGCCTTCTACAACAATGTGGCGGGATTCAACAAAACAGATCAACTGTCCCGGACGCAAAAGTTTTTTGTCTCGCGCCTTGGAAAAGCCATATCGCCATCCATAGCCGGACATCCACGGATAGGCACGCGGCTCCTCGAAAAAGAAATCTCCGCGACCGTCGATCACGCCCCGACCCGTAATGGCCACATCATCGCATTCCACTGCAAGGATCAGGTGCTTGCCAAGCCACTCCTCTTTGGCGCTTCCGAAATTTTGCTCGTAGGCATCCTCGGTATTATAGTCATCCGTGTCGGTGCTTGCTATAAGGAGCGCCCCCATCTCCAAATGAAGCTCCACATGATCACGCAAGTAGATGGTTCCGCTGACAAATTTCCCCGCAGGGATGACCACTCGACCGCCGCCATTCGCATGGCACGCATCGATGGCTTGCTGAATATTCGCAGTGCACAGCATCTGCCCATCACCGATGGCACCGAAATCCTTGATATTGTACATATCCATTACCTCGTTTTTCGATTTTTTTCATTATAACAGAAATGACGGGGGTTGTAAAGTGTAAAATGGGTCAAAAATATGTAAAATGGGTCATGTTGATCGAAAAAATTCGCGGTTGCTTTTCAAAGCGATAAGCTCAACTACCGGGAAACCGAGCTTCAACTATTTTTGACAAACAAAAGATCTCCCCCCTCGACATTATCAATCGAAGGGTGGAGATATAAGTTTTTTCAACAGTTTTAAACCTTTGTTTGATTATTTCCAAATCGAGTCTAAACTATTATACTTCGAGAATTTCTTTCAGCAAAGCAATCTTTTTCTTTGCCGATTCCGTGGTATACGGTTTCTTTTCCTCATCAGAAAGAATTTTTTTGTTTTCGAAATATTTCAAGCATTCCATTAAAGTATGCCCAAAAAGTTGAATGTTTGACTGAAGCTCGTCCGATAATTCCCTTCCCTCTAAAAGATTACACAATCCAAAATTATTTTCTCGGCAAAATTCAAAGGGCGGAAGCGTTTGGGCAATAGCACGAGCTTTTGCAATCTCATTTATCGTGTAATATCGATGAATCAAGTCTCTTTTTACCTTCAATATCATTTCAGTATCAGAGCTTATCGTGAGAATTCTTTCATAAAGCAATATTGCCTCATTATAATTGTCCATCGACTCTTTTATCGTCCAAGAAAGACTCCAAGCAAGCTGGTACATAAGTTTTTCGTTACCCGGATGCTTAAGTAACATTTCGCGCAGAGGAGGGATCGCCTCCATATATCTTTTTTCCGCAATCATTGCCTCCGCTTTGGCACAAGCCTCATTGATTTCTTCAAATTGTTTTCCTGTGTCATGACCAAGCAAACAATCCACTGAAACTCCAAAATAGTCCGCGATAATAGGCAGAAGCGAAATATCAGGATAGGATGAATTTGTCTCCCATTTACTGATGGCTTGACAAGAAACGCCAAGTACCTCTGCAATCTGTTCCTGCGTCATTTCTCGTTGCTTTCTCAATTCCTTAAATACATTAGAAAAGTTTTTTCTCATAAACAGCACCTCATGTTTTGATATGTTGAACCGGTTCTGTTTATATTATAACAAAGCAATCTACATATGTCCACATACAACTATTTTAATTATTTTCCACCATTAGTTGTATGCGCGCCATTTCTGATCGTGTCGCAGGTTCAAAATCATAAGATCGGGGAAACAGTGAAAAGTGAAACAGGGGGTCTAAAACAAAAAAGCCCTTGAAATTCAAGGACTCCTTATGCCATTATGGTGGAGACAGCAGGGCTCGAACCTGCGACCTCACGGATGTGAACCGTGCGCTCTGACCAACTGAGCTATGCCTCCGACTTTTTTATTATACACCCGACCTTGCAATTTGTCAAGAGAATTTTGAGAGAAAACTTGATTTTTTGAGGACTGTGGTGCCTGCGGGCGCAGGAGGTCGCTTTTTTGAAAAAAAGCTCCGCAAAAAACTTTTGATCCGCGCTCTTACTGATGTTTGAGCGAACATGGCAGTACCTCGTTTGGGGGCAGTGTTTTTCTCAAACATCGGTTGGGCGCGGATCAAAAGTTTTTGCGCACTTTCGAAGAAAGTGTACGTTTCTTCAAAAAGCAAATTCCTAACGCCGGCAGGCGCACCGCTTTAAATTTGGACTTTTATAGAAGCAGAGGTCAAACCGTCGGCATGAGCATAGAGAACCAGATCCCCTGTTTTTTGACCGACGCGAACCGCGACACTGACAGCTCCTGCGCGCATCTGACGGTCGGGGCAAGTGACAGCAACATGATCGCTGACATCCGAACCTGTTCCTACCACGGTGCCAAGCGAATTGGCGTGGAATCGCACAAATACCGATGCATCGGGAACTTCTCTGCCCTCACCATCTACGCAAACGCACGTAAACAAAGCAATATCCTTGCCGTTTGCTTTCACATCATCCGCATTTTCGGCACGGAGCTTGAGTGCCACAGGAGCACCCGTCGTTTCGCGCATCTCGGAAGCCACAGCTTCGCCGTTTCGGTAACCTATGACCTCCAGCTTTCCGGGGCGGTAGACAACCTTCCACTCTCCGTGTCCAAAGGGTTCAATGGTTTTTCGTCCAAGACTTTCACCGTTAAGGAACAATTCCGCCTCGTCACAGTTGGTATATGCCCAAACTGCGATCTCCTCTCCTTCACGCTCGGAGAAATTCCAGTGAGGAAGCAGATGGATCATTGGCTTATCTGTCCACAACGACTGATTTTGGTAAAAGGCATCCTTGCGCTGGAGATACAGGTCAATGGCACCCGACTGGGAACAGAGACGCGGCCAAACAGCCTCTCCGCGGTGCTCAAAGGCGATCCACTGAAATCCGCCCATGTGCCATTCGCGCTCCATGAAGTATTTCCAAGTTTTTTCACGTCCCAAGAACCACTCGTTGGTATCGTGATCATAGGAGGAAAGATAGCCGCGGTTGGGATCTTCATCATAGTACCACCCGCGCGTACTTCCGGTAGCGCAATTCTCGCTGGAGAAAATCGGCTTGTCGGGATATTTTTTGTGGATCTGTTCAAAGAATTGAAGATGGTAGTTGATACCGATCAAGTCACAGATATCGTACACTGTACAAAGATCGGGCGATTTATCGTTGGCGGTCATAACGGGACGAGTATTGTCCAGCTTCTTGACCTCATAGGTCATGCGGCGAGAAATCCGTGCGCCCTCGGGCTTGATGAAATAGTATTCCTCATTTCCCACAGACCACATGATAACCGAAGGGTGGTTTCTATCCCGACGAACCAGCACACGCAGATCCTTCATGGAAGACACGGACGAAGAAAACCAACGCGTTTCCGCCATCACCATAATTCCCTGCCGATCAAATTCGTCCATCAAAATATCAGACTGCGGATAGTGGGAACAACGATAAGCATTGGCACCCATTTCCTTAATCATTCTGACCTTATATCGGTGAATATTATCGGGAACCGCTTTACCTGTAAGTCCGAAATCACCGTGACCGCATACGCCTTTGAGTTTGACGTGACGACCGTTGAGGAACAGCCCTCGGTCAGCAGTAAATTCCAGTGTGCGGAATCCAAAAGTCGTTTCATAACGGTCAAGAAGTACTTCGCCGTCATATATCTCGGTAACGGCAGAATACAGCGCGGGACTGTCGATATCCCACAGTTGAGGATTCTCCACTTCCGCCGCATTTTCAACATCTACGATCTCCTGTCCGCTAACTGTACACATACTTTCCATAACAGCTACCGTCTTGCCAACAGGATCCAAAAGAACCGTCTTGACAGTCACATTCTCGGTAACATAGCCATTATTCCGAACCTCTGTGGAAACGGGAACATTCCATGTATATTCGCCCACCTTACGAGGCGCTACAAATACGCCGTAGCGCTCCACAGCCACGCGCTCGGTCTTTTCCAACCACACATTGCGATAGATACCGCCGCCGTTATACCACCAGCCCTCGGAGCCGATGGGGGTAATATGTACAGCAATGACATTGTCCTCACCGAAGCGAACGAAATCGGTAATATCCACCTCAAAAGGCACATATCCGCAATCGTTTACAAGCATGGGAGAGCCATTAAAGAAGACTTCACAACGGTCGGTCACCCCCTCAAAGTACAGAACCAAACGCTTTCCTTCATCTTCGGGGGAAAACTCCAAATGTTTACGATACCAGGCAGGCGCTTGATCCAAAAAGCCCAAGGCATTATTCCCGTCTTCATGAGGTGTCTTACCGATCACGTAATCGTGAGGCAATGTAACTCGACTCCACTTTTCGTGCGTGTTCTGACGCTTCGCCGGCAGATAGGGCATATTTTTTACACCGCCGTAATCATCGTGATGATCCAAATATGCCATTGATGCAGGACCGGTACGGTAGCGCTCTGTTTTAGCCTGTGCATACAAAGGACCCTTGCGACAAGTTGTTTCTACCGCAATCTCCCCCTCATGAAAATGCCAATCTCTGTCTAAACAAATTCTTTCTCTCATAGGACTCACCCCTTTAATCGGTTTCAATTACCAGCGGTCGCTTCCATCCTCCGGAATCACGCGCTTCATGGATTCGATGGCACACTCGATCATACCGTCATCCGGCTCAAACACCGTCAATCGCTGAAGCCATGTACCGGGAGCCGAAATAATTCTGGTGAAAAGATTATCATGCCGTCCCGCCAGCTTGATCAGTTCATAGCCGACACCCATGATGATGGGAAGCAACGCTAATTTAATGGCAGAACGAACATAGAACGGCATCTCCCATCCTCCGATGGATCTGGGAATAAACATAGATACAAAAATTCCAACAATAACCATAAGAATCAAAAACGAAGTGCCGCAGCGGGGGTGAAAACGGCGTTGCTTCCGGACATTCTCCACCGTCAATTCCAAACCGCTCTCATAGCAAAAGATCGTCTTATGTTCCGCCCCATGGTACTGGAAGGTACGGCGAATATCCTTCATCAAGGACACAAGCACCAAATAACCGACGAGGATAACCAGTCGAATCACACCCTCAAACAGCGAACGCAAAAACGAGTTAGCAAAAACCTCCACGTTTTTGGCAAGAAGACCGCCCAAAAAGGTAGGAAGAACGATAAACAACCCAATGGCCAAAACCAAAGCCAAAACCACACTGATGACCATAAGTACGCCCATCACGCCCGAGTTTTCCTCTTTCTTTTCGGCTTTTTTGTCCTTTTCAGAAGTCGACGAAGGTTCTGCCGCCACTTCCGTTTCGGCTCCCTCGGCTTGGTCTGCGTTCTTTTTCGGCTTGTCTTCAAGCTCATCTTCCAGACCCGCGATCTCGGCGGAACGCATCAAGCATTTATAGCCAGCACTTATGGAGTCAAAAAAGTTAAACATTCCGCGGACAACGGGAAGTTTGAAAAACTTGGGACGGCTGTTGACCTTATTTTCCCATTCCTCAATCACCAGTTCTCCTTCCGGATTGCGAACGGTCATGGCCGACTTTTTGGGACCACGCATCATGACCCCCTCGATCAGCGCTTGGCCTCCGATGGATGTTTTCGTTATATTACAGCTTTTTTCTTTCAAAAAACACACCTCCATAAAGATCAATCTTAATTATTATACACCTCACTTATGAACGGGATATGAAGATTTCAAAAAAAACAGCGCCCTCCTTGGGGAAAGAAAGACGCTCCCCGTTGAAAGGTTTATCCTCCCTCAACATAATCAGAGCGAACATAGCGCCACCAACCGAGTGCCGCTATATTCGCTCTGTTTTCAATGGGGCAAAGAGAGGTTTTTGTATTTCAAAAGCACCTCGCCTATGCAATGACGCCCCAGACACACAAAGGTATTTTTTCTGAAGGAACCGTGATTTTTCCCTCGGCAACCAATTCTTCCATTAAGAAAGCTGCCACATCCAAGCGGTGATGTATTTTGGCAATATCACCGCATTGCGAACGTACCGGCGGAGGGACATGATCCTTCAACATTGTCTCCGCTTTATCGGAAATTTCCATCATACATTGCGCCACGGTATCTGCAACGGGTTCCAAAATTTGGCACACGTCGGCAAACACATCGCGAGAAAACACAGGGAAATTTGCTTTCAAAACATCGTTTCGGCAAAGGATAAAACCGTTTTCGATCAACCACGGCAAAACGGTGTTTTCTTTATTTGCCGATTTCCCCAATACAGCATCGCACATGACTTCGGCTTTTTCTTTAAACTGTGTGTGGTCATAGCGCTGACTTTGGCTGATCACGCGGTAATTTTCCGCCGAAAACCATGCTGTTTTTTCTTTATTCCACGTTTCCAGAGTCACTCCGTGAAAATGATGATTGATATAATCGTTGTCATAGCCGAATATCCAGCCGTTCCCACCCAAGGCCAACGCATGGGGAGCACCAAGAGGCGATCTTTTTTTAGCCAGAATATATCCATTCACCATAGCAATATTCAACAGCGCGAACATCAAACGATTATCGTCATACTCTTTTCCTTGAAAATCCAGTTGACGAATTGGGGAAAGAAAAGTCGACACCTTTTCAAAAACCGAGTTGGCAATTTCGTGATAGACCTCCGAGCTTTTCCTCACAAATTCCTTTTCATAATCATCCGTGATGATCACAATATTGGCTTGGTATTTGTTCCCGCTCTTAAAAAGCACACCCGCCTTTTCCAGAATTTCAATTTCTTCTTCCAGATACGGCATCGCCACGCCAAGCTCCACCGACAGCTCCTCTGCCGTCATGGGAACATAATAGGTCGCCAGTACGATAGAGCCGGGAAGCTTTCTTTTGAACAAATCTCCGTATCGGAACCAATCTCCCCAAAAATCCAGTCGGAAGGTGCCCGGATTATAGCTTTTTTCTCCTAATATTCTTGTCATACCGATCCCTTCTTTCAACAGTTTGCGTGTTTTAAACAAATGGTACTTCACCATTTCCACGCTGATCTTTTGTTCTTCTGCAATTTGGGAACAACTTTTATTATCGACATAGTAGGAAACACAAACTTCACGATGCAGTTTTGTGAGCAACGACAATTCCCTTCTGAGGAGATAAATATACCGTGCCTTCTCCTCCCGTTCCATATATTCTTGGGCAACGGAAGCATGGTATATATCAGCAACATCGCAGTTTTCCAATGTTTCGCAATGCATTTCCTGCGACTCCCTTCGCAAAAATTTTCGAAAGGTGTTCTCTGCGATCTTCCACGCAAACCCCGAAAAGGCTTCATCATTTTTTAATTTCTTCACAGAAGACAAGATCTCGCAAATAATTTCCGATGTCAAATCCTCAACCTTGTTTTTGTCGTAAAGGCGCGCAAAAGCATAGCCGTATATGGCGGTCAGATTGTACGATACCCATTCGGCAGCTTGTGTCTCGGTCATAAGTTGTTTCCTCTCATTTTGAAAGCTTTCACTTATATAGTATCGGCATTGAAAAACGGTTAATTGTTTTTTGAGTTTTTTGTCTGCGGACGAGAGGTCACTTTAAAAAAAGCTCCGCAAAAAACTTTTGATCCGCGTCCTTACTGAAATTTGAGAAAACATACTGCACCCACCGGAGGGGAGCCGTGTTCGCGCAAACTGCAAAAGAAACGCGGATCGAAAGATTTTGCGGTGCTTTCTTCAAAAGCGACCACATCGCTATGTATCTTATTTTTCGAAATTAAACTGCATCTGACCACCCTGCGCTGCCTTATGCTTTTCCACGATGTTGTGGATGCGCTGAACAGGATTCAAAAGACCGCTGATCGAATGATCGTGGTTCAAGGTATCGATGATATATGCCACATACTTGCACATATTGACCTCAGCATACCAAGGACGGGTTGCCAGCGCAGGATTGCGGTAAATGAGGTTGGTGGTGAAGATCTTATTGATCAAGCCATCCTCATAAGCCTTATCGAACTTCTCAAGTCCCTCGGTGAAAAGACCGAAGGTAGCGAAGTTGAAGATACGCTTAACGCCCTTTTCTTTGAGCTGATAAGCCACATCAATAAGCGATTCGCCGGATGCGATCATGTCGTCAACAATAATAGCATCCTTGCCGGTCAGATCCTTACCAAGGTACTCATGTGCCTCAATGGGGTTCTTTCCGTTAACGATCACCGAGTAATTACGGCGCTTGTAGAACATACCCAACTCCACGCCAAGCACGGAAGAGTAGTATACAGAACGACCCATAGCACCTTCATCGGGAGAAATGAACATCAGATCCTCTTTGTTCAGAGAAATATCGGGCACATTGCGAACCAATGCCTTGATCATCTGATAAGAGGGACGCACATTCTCGAATCCGCTGAGGGGAATGGCATTCTGCACTCTGGGGTCATGAGCGTCAAAGGTGATCAGATTGGCAACACCCATAGATGCCAGCTCCTGAAGCATGAGTGCACAGTCAAGAGACTCACGGGAGGAACGCTTATGCTGTCTTCCCTCGTAAAGCATGGGCATAATAACAGAAACGCGTCTTGCCTTACCCGCGATCGCCGCGATCACGCGCTTGAGATCGGCAAAATGATCGTCGGGGCTCATGGGGACGGTCTGCCCGTACATCTTGTAAGTAACACCGTAGTTAAACACATCGCTGATAATATAAACATCGTGTCCGCGAAGCGATTCATGAAGCATACCCTTGGCCTCTCCCGTGCCGAATCTGGGGCACTCGATGGGTACCGAGAAGGTATGGTCGGTTCCGTGATTTCGCCAATCCTTCAGATAATAATCCACCTGCGATACAAACTGGTCGCAACCTCTCATTCCGATCACACTAAGTTCTCCGAAAAGTGTATCCTGCATAAAAACCTCCGCAAAACATCATATATTTTTTATTGCGTGTGCTCCAAAGAGACACAATGTTATTATAGCATAAAACCATCCATTTGAAAAGATGTTTTCGCTGTTTTTTGTCATTTTTTGAATTTTTGTGTCTTTTTCATAAATTTCAAGACACAAATCTGTCACTTTTTGCACGAAAATCTTATTTCCGACCCAGCGACAAAAATTTCTCATAGGCGGCATCGTATGCGTCCCTACCCGCTTGAGAAGGGGCATAGTGCTCGGTCTCAAAGGATGCGGCAACAACATCACGAGCCTCGCGCATATTGGCCAACTCACCTGCGGCAATGGCCTGCATACAAATGTTTCCGATTGCTGTGGCTTCCACGGGACCTGCCACTACATCAAGACCGCACGCATCGGCTGTCAACTGGCAAAGAAGCTTGTCCTGCGTTCCTCCGCCCACGATATTGACAGCATTGGCCTTCTCGCCCGTAAGCGCGGCAATGGCCTCCACCGTACAACGGTAACGCAAAGCCAGACTGTCGAGGATACAACGGACGATCTCACCCTCATTTTCGGGAACATACTGACCGGTCTTGCGGCAATAATCGGCAATGCGGCGCGGCATATCGCCGGGGGTAGCAAACAGCTTGTCATCGGGATCTATGATCGAAGCCAACGGCTTGGCAGACTTGGCCATGACCGCAAGATCGGAGAAGCTGTAGTCCTTCCCTTCTCTCTTCCACTGGCGGCGGGATTCTTGAAGGATCCAAAGACCCATGATGTTTTTGAGGAAGCGAATGGTGCCTTCCGCACCGCCCTCATTGGTATAATTGAGACGCGCGGAATCCTCATTGATCAACGGCTTTTCCAATTCGGTTCCCATCAGCGACCATGTACCGCTGCTTATGTATACAAAATTATCGGTCTTTGCGGGCACAGCCAAAACAGCACTGGCCGTATCGTGAGAGGCCACCTTGACCACATCGAGATCAGTCTTACCCACATCTCCCTGCACCTCGGGCAACAGCTTACCCAAGCGGTGACCGGGATTAACGATATTAGTAAACAAACGCTCGGGGATGCCCAACTTTTCGATCACATTCCACGCATAATCGCGGGTGGCAGCATTCAAGATCGCACCGGTTGAGGCAATGGTATACTCGGTAGCACACTCACCCGTCAAGAAATATCCCAAAAGATCGGGAATAAAAAGCAACTTATGTGCACAGGTGATCAGCTCGGCGTTGTCACGAATCTCGGCGGCAAGCTGGAATATCGTATTGAAATCCATAGTTTGGATACCTGTAGTAGCATAGATCTCCTCAGTGGATATCATGGCATCTGTGTAGTGGGTGATCCCGTCGGTACGGGTATCACGGTAATGGGTAGGATTGGCCAGTAATCTGCCATGGCGGTCGATCAATCCGTAGTCCACACCCCAAGTGTCGATACCCATACTGACAACATTATCGCCGTCAAGAATCGACTTGCGTATGGAATTCTTGATCTCACAAAAGATCCTCACAATGTCCCATGTAAAGCGTCCCGCGATATGCTGCGGTTCATTGACAAAGCGGTGATTTTCGTTGAGCGTCAGTTTTTTTCCGTCGAAAGAGCCAATGATCCCGCGTCCGCTGGAAGCACCGAGATCAATGGCGAGCATATTGAGTGTTTTCATAATCTATCCCCTTGTAAAATTATTTTTTGATTTGCGGCAAAACAATAGCCGCTTTTTAGCAATATGTGATATGCACAAAGAGTTCTTCGTTTAAAAAGCACGGAAAACCTTTGCCCTCCATATTATTTCAATTCAACGACCGTAACACCGCCGTCGCCCTCGCCGTAACGTCCAAGACGAAAGCTCTTGATTCGGCGGTCACCTTTGAGATCCTGCCACAGCGAGTTTTTAAGAGCACCCGTGCCCTTTCCGTGAATGAGCCGCACGGTGTGATAGCCCGTCAAAAGTGCTTCGTCCAAATACTTATCTACCGCAAGCCAAGCCTCGTCTCCCGTCTTACCGCGCAGATCGATCTCATCGACGCAATCGCGGCTGACCTGTTTTCGAATCTCGCTCACATTGCTCTTGCGATCATTTTTGTCGGTAAAGGTAGAGGTCTCCTCGACCAAACGAAGATTTTTCAGCTTGGTTCGGGTCTTGATAATACCCGCCTGCACCTGAACATTTCCCGTCGCATCAGGCTCCTCAAGTACCACGCCCTGCTTTCCGATATTGACAATAAGAACGCTGTCGCCCTTGCGAAGTTTGCGCGGCAAAACGTAATTCTCGTTCTTTTTCTCATCTACGGGGTTGTATTTGTCATCATTGTTCTTGATATACTGTCTGACCTCGCGTCGAGTGCGCTCCAGCTCACTCCCGAGCTTTTCCGACTCTCTCTGCTTTTGCAGCTTGTCCAACTGCTCAAAAATATACTCGCTGGAAGCCTTGGCACTCTCAACCATGGATGCTGCCTTGTTGCGTGCACGTTCCAAGTCATGTTCCGCGTCCTTCAGCTTGCGCTCGATCACCTTTTCGGCATCTCGTTTAAAGCGCTCATATTCGGCTTTCATCGCTTCGGTCTCTTCGCGCCGCTTTTCCATCTCGACGCGGCTTTCCTCCAATTTGCGAATGACATCCTCAAACTGTCGGTTTTCTGCGCTAACATAATTTTGCGCTCGCTTGACGATCGCTTCGGGAACTCCCAGCTTTATAGAAATGGCAAAAGCATTGGATTTACCGGGAGCACCGATGATCAGCTTATAGGTAGGCTTCAGTGTCTCCACGTCGAACTCGCAGGAGGCATTGCAAACTCCCTCGGTGTCCAGCGCATAGGCTTTCAGCTCGGAGTAGTGCGTCGTTGCGGCGCAGAGAGCTCCCGCCTCTCGTACCGACTCGATAATGGACACAGCCAATGCCGCGCCCTCCACGGGATCCGTTCCGCCGCCCAACTCATCGAAAAGTACCAGCGAACGGTCTCCGACCTCGCGCAAGATCGACACGATATTGACCATGTGCGAACTAAAGGTAGAAAGCGATTGCTCAATGCTCTGCTCATCTCCAAGATCAACCAAGATTTTATCAAACAAACAGATCTCCGACTGCGGCTCCACGGGAATATGAAGTCCCGCTTGTGTCATAAGCGCAAAAAGTCCCAAGGTCTTGAGCGACACTGTCTTACCGCCCGTATTGGGACCGGTAATGATCAACGTATCATACGCATCGCCCAGTGTGATATCAATGGGTACCACCGAATCCTTGTCGATCAGAGGATGCCGTGCGCGAATCAGTTTGACACATCGACCGTCTGACAGACGAGGCGCAATGGCCTGCATCCGTTCGGAAAGTATTCCGCAAGCAAAAATGAAGGATAACTCGGTAATATTTTGATAATTCAATCGCACCGAATAGGCGATCGTGGCCACCTCAGCGGAAATCTCCGCAAGGATCCGGTCGATCTCATGCTGCTCCTTGGTTTCCAAAATGCGGATCTCATTATTGGCATCCACTACCGCTGCCGGCTCAACAAAAATGGTAGAGCCGGAGGCCGAGGTGTCGTGGATCATGCCCTTGACATCGTTTTTGTGTTCGGCACGCACAGGAACCACATAGCGACCGTTTCGCATCGTGACGATATTTTCTTGAAGGTATTTTGAATAGGAACCGCCTGTGATATATTTCTGAAGGGTTTCCTTAATGCGATTGCTCTCGACCCGAATTTTTCGGCGGATATCCGAAAGTGCCGCGCTTGCCTCATCCGCGATCATTTCCTCGGAAATAATGGAACGGAATATCCGATCCTCAATGGGACGGTAGGTAAACAGCCGCTCGAATATTTCATCAAGGCAAGTGTCAAAATTCTTATTGGTTCGAATATAATCCAAAAGAGAACGGGACGTGCGAAGAACATTTCCGATATCCAAAAGCTCGCGGGTGCTGAGCGTTGCGCCCTTCTCCGCCCGTTCGCAGGCTCCTTCCACGTCCTTGACAGAGCCGAAGGAGGGATGCCCTTTAAAATCGATCAAGCGCTTGGCATCGGTGGTTCTTTGCAAGCGCTTCAAGACCTCCTCACGGACACAACGAACCGTAGGTGTCAGCATCAGCGCCGCTTGCTTTGCGCCCTCCGTTGTCGCACAAGAGGCAAGCATTTCCCGAACCTTATCAAATTCCAATGTGAATAAATGTTTATCGTTATATTGCATATCGTTTCCTTTATGATGGGGTAGTAAATGAATTGCCGACGATGTCATAGTAAAAATCCAACGACGGTAGGCGCTTTTCCAAATGATGGATGGCATAGGTCTCTCCAAATCGTCCCAATTCGGCAATAACCTCATCGGAAAGCTTTACGGAAAGCACCTTCTCCAAAGGAGCCTCCATGATATAGCGAGCCGCCGAAATCGCCTGCATACTCAAAGGAACGAGAATGATATTGGTGCGGCGCTCATCCGCATCGAGAGGCACCCCCGACGAAGAGACACGAACACAATCGGGGCATTTAAGAATGCCGTTCATCACATCCAAATACATATACTCATCCCTTGTCTTTTTGCAAAGATCGCACTCCGAAAGATCGGGCATATATCCCGACAGGGCAAGTGCCCGCAATTCAAACGTAGCCTTGATCTGCCGCGGATGCTTGAAGTCCATGGATATGGCATACAGCGTATTGAGAGTCAGCCTCAAAATATTCTCCGCAAAGACCTCCTCCCCCGTCAACTCGCCTACCAGCTCCACAATGTACGATGCCAACGCCACACTGTCAATGCTGTCACGCAAGCCCCAGAAGGACTGGATCGGAGAAGCCCCTTTCATCCATGTATATCCGTTCCGTTCGACCAATTCAAAGTTGCCGTAAGTAAAAAGCTGTGCACAGCCGCCGTATTTACTCTTTAGGGAGCGCGCCCCCTTAGCCAATACCGAAACACGACCGCGCTCTGCCGTCAGCAAGACCAGACGCTTATCATTCTCCCCCCATGCCACCTCACGAACCACAAGTCCGTCAATGGTCTGATTCATATGCTCCTCCCGGTTAATTGTCTTCCTTGTTGTTATATCCGAAATTGGTTACCATGCCCACGCTATCACGCCAATTTTCTTTGACCTTGACCCAAAGATTGAGATAGACCTTGGTGCCGAGTAACTTTTCCAGATCTTGGCGAGCATAAGAGCCAATGAGCTTGAGTCCTGCACCATTCTTTCCGACGATAATGCCTTTGTGAGAGGCTCTCTCGCAAAAGATCTCGGCACGAATGGAGATCAAACTTCCCTCATCGCGAAACTCCTCAATGACCACCGCTGTACCGTGCGGGATCTCCTTATTAAGGGTCTTGAGAATCTTTTCGCGAATGATCTCGGCCACCATCTGTCGCTCGGGCTGATCGGTGATCATATCATCGGGGAAATACCATTCATCGGACTCACCGAGAAATTTGGCACACTCATCCAAAAGTGCGTCGGTCATCTCACCCTTTTTGGCACTGATGGGAACAAAAGCGTCAAAGCTGTATTTGTCCGCATAGTGAGCGATGGTCTCGGCAATCTGTTCACGACGGTAAAGATCGACCTTGTTGAGCGCCAATACCGAAGGGGTCTCGGTTTCCTTGAGATAGGAAATAACATTTTCCTCTACTTGACTGATCTCACGACCTGCGTCCACTACAAGAACCACCGCGTCGGCATCTCTGAGAGAGCTGTTGGCGGCATTGACCATATATTCACCAAGCGCATTCTTGGGTCTGTGAATACCGGGGGTATCCAAGAAAACGAACTGTTCCTCGCCACGGGTCAAAATCCCCAAAATACGGTTTCTCGTGGTCTGCGGCTTGCTGGAAACAATGGCCACCTTTTCCCCGAGAAGTCGGTTCATAAGCGTGGATTTCCCCACATTGGGACGTCCCACGATCGCAATAAATCCTGTTTTTTTCATTTCCTTCTCTCCTTAATCGTATGTCAAAAAGCTCGTCCCAGAAAGAGAGCACTCACTTCGTTCAATTCTTTATTCCAAGCCCCAACCGCTCGGTGATCTCGGTCTGACGGCGACGCATATCGGTCTCGTCTGCTTCCGAAGTCTCATGATCGTACCCCAACAAGTGGAGCATCGAATGTACCGTAAGGAAAGCTACCTCGCGTTCAAAAGTATGTCCGTATTCCACCGCTTGGGCAAGAGCTTGCTCCAAAGACAGCACAATATCGCCAAGCATACAGTCCAGCTCCTCCACATGAGCATCCATGCCGTCATCGTCAAACAGCGGAAAAGACAGGACATCGGTAGCACGGTCGATATTGCGGAATTGGCGATTGAGTTCACGGATCTCCTCATTGTCGCAGAAGGTCACGGACACCTCGCAATCATCCTGAACCTCCTCGTATGCCAAGGTCTCTTCCACCGCGCGGCGGATGAGCATCTTCATGCTATATGTGACGGTTTGCTTTTGCTGATGATCCTCAAAATAAATTTTTAACTTCATGTCATTCCCTCTCATTTCTTATCTCTCATGGGTCCGGCTGTGTATTTCTGCCGCGCCTCGGCGGCTTTTCGTACACTCTCGCGCTCATGCTTCTCATAGGCGAGAATGATCTTTTGCACCAGTTTGTGACGAACCACGTCGCGTTCGGTAAAATGGTGAATGGCAATATCGTCGATATTATCCAAGATCTTGACCGCCGCAGATAGACCGCTCTTTTGACCAAAGGGCAGATCGGTCTGGGTCAAGTCACCCGTAACCACCATTTTGGAGTTGAAGCCCAAACGCGTCAAGAACATCTTCATCTGCTCGGGGGTAGCATTCTGCGCCTCATCAAGAATGATAAACGAATCATCCAAAGTACGACCGCGCATATAGGCCAACGGCGCGATCTCAATGGTTCCTTTTTCCACATATCGGGCATAGGCCTCGGTGCCGATCATCTCATACAGCGCATCGTAGAGCGGACGCAGATAAGGATCGATCTTACTCTGAAGATCCCCCGGAAGAAATCCCAGTTTTTCGCCTGCTTCGATCGCAGGACGCGTCAAGATAATACGGCTGACCTGCTTGGCTCGAAGCGCTTTGACCGCCATGGCTACCGCAAGGAAGGTTTTTCCCGTACCCGCAGGTCCCACACCGAGGATGATGGTGTTTTTACCGATGGCATCGACATATTGCTTCTGTCCTACCGTCTTAGCCTTGATGGGCTTGGAGCGGTGGGTGATGCAAATGCAGTCACCGTCAAGCCCCGTCAATGCCGCACCTTGACCGGTCTTTACCATATCAATGGCATAGCGCAGGGTCTGTCCTTCGATCGTTTCGTTGATTTTAGCTACATCCAACAGATAACCGATCACGTCAGCGGCAAGATTTACATTCTCTTCCTCTCCGTCGATCAGCACGGCATCGCCATCCTCGGCCTCGCGGTTGCGAAGCGTAACGCCGAATGCGGTCTCGATCTCCCGCGCATTGGCATCAAAGCTGCCGAACAGCTTGCGTGTCAACTCGCTGGTTGCTATTTTTACCGTTCTCTGTGCCATAATTTCCTCATTTCTCTTAATCAATATCCAATTCCCGCGTCAGAGCGATGTTCTCCACGCATATCACCTCACACCGTAGGCGATACGCATCCTCATCCAGCTCATAGGTCACGGTCTTTTTCAACAGTTCTGCTTGGGACTCGGTGACAAAGGTCTCCAGCATCCCTTCTAAAGTCGTAAAAGCTCGTTCCATCGCAGTCTGTCCGTCCAGCATGATCTCCTGTTCACGATATTCCCGATAAAGTACGGTCTCCATACCGATGGGAACCGAGGTGCCGTCCGAAAGCCCCAATCCGCCATTATAGTATATTATATCACAAGTTGCCCCTACATTTCCAGTATTTGCGAAAACTTTTATGCGTTTTGAGAAAAAATTTATATATTTTTCACACCATTCTCGTCCCGTATACACCTTTTCGGTGCTTTTCAGAGGAATTTCTACCGAAAATTCGCGCACGGTACGCGCATAGATCTTTCCTGCGGCGCGAGTTGTCCGAAGAGAGCCAACCCCTTCATACACCCCACTGACCAGCACCTCCCCCGCTCGTACCACTTCGCCAACCTTGACGCAAACACTTCCGTCATAGACCTCGATCCGCTCGATCTTCCCGTCGCGTGCAGCGACCAAATTGGCAGCCGACTTCCCCTCTTGCCGCCCTCTCACGGTCTCCGACACCTCTACATTGGCCGTCGTACCTTTTATATTGATGGCTATCCAACCGATCTCATTGTGAGAAAGAAGCACCCTATTCTCTGTTGAGCTCGCGTCAAACTTGGGCAGATAGGTGCCTTCAAACAGTCCGCTTTCGGCAAGGATCTCCTTGATCTCTTCGTCTGACAGCATTTGATTACCCGTCACACGAATATCCCAAACGACCTTCGATGATAGCCACACCAAAAGCGTAGCCGCCAACACACCCAGCCAAAGCCCGATCCGTTTTCCGTACCGCTCCGCCAAATCGGGAAGCCCTCGTTTCTCGATCACCGAAAGGCGGATATCCGCCTCGCAACAAACCTTACAAAGGTGCTTGGCAGCCCGTGCCGAAAGCACCATGCGAACCGAGCCGTCTCCCTCCGAAAAAAAGCGACGACAAACGATTCCTTCCCGACCTACCAGCTCCAGGATAGCCGCACCATCCCTCGCTTCGCCGCTCAACGTCACCTGACCTGAAAAAAATCCCATTCGCACCTCCTATTCTCCGAAGCACACCGATTCGATGCACCCCTCTACTGCAGCCTCACCGCGCTGATACAGTACGCATTCCAACCGCTTTCCGCATACCGACAGCGACCCTCTCTCCATAACCAAAACGACCTGCGTGTCGGTATATGAGCGGATCTTTTTCACGCCCCCCACATCCACTCGGCTTCTTCCCCGTATCTCCACGCGACCGCCACCGCTTATCATATCTGCGTCGATCTCAAAATGCTTGCCCACGCGTTCCCAAAGGCTTGCTTTTCCCACCGCACGGCTCTGTTTTTTTCGGCTCATATTCTCCCGCCTTTCTTTTTTCACCGCCGTACGCATACCTCGCAATTCTCGGCAGTAAATATGTTACAGAGTATTTTATGCCGAAGGAAGGAATCCCATGACCATCCATCCGAAAAGAACCAAGCTTCGCGCGACCTTGCCCGATTTCGGTCGCTGTTTTCTTTGCTTTATGAGTGCATTTTCTTTAGCCATGATCATCAAAAATTCCGAGATTGCCATTGAGTATGTCCAAACCGGTCTGCGCCTTTGTGCTTCCAATGTCATCCCCTCTCTCTTCCCCTTCATGGTTATTTCCGAGCTTTTGGTGACCGTCGGATTCGGAGAGATGTTCGGGAAGACTCTCGGAAAGCCTTTGGCACGTCTGTTTGGTATTTCACAAGCAGGATGCTCTGCGCTACTTCTCGGCGCCCTTTGCGGATTTCCTATTGGTGCCAAAACCGCCGTCTCTCTTTACGATAAGGGAGCTATATCTCTTCGGGAACTGGAAAAGCTCCTGGCTTTTTGTAACATTCCAAGCTCGGGTTTTCTTATCAGTGCCGTGGGAGTCTCTCTTTTTTCCAGTCGTCGGTTCGGTGTTTTTCTTTATATCACGGTTCTGTCTGCCGCCATATTCACAGGACTGATCCTTCGCCGGAATCGAAGTGAAAACAACAAAGAATGCTTTATCCAACCGCCCGTACGTCTCAGCGTGAGCTCTTTTACCTCGGCGGTATCCTCGGCCACAGCGGCCATGTTATCTGTTTGTGCATATGTTATCTTTTTCTCCTCTGTCATCGGATGCCTTTCCCATGCTTTGAGAGGATGGAATCTTCCAACTCACTTAAATGCCCTGCTGTTTGGCATTTTTGAAATATCGTCGGGGGTCAGCGCCGCCGCACTGTCGGGAACCGATCCGCTCAGCGCTGCGGTTTGCGGGTTTATCATCGGCTGGTCAGGAATTTCGGTACATTTCCAGATCCTTTCGCTCTGCGGCGGAAGAGGGATCTCTTTCATCCCGTACTTCCTCTCCAAATTCTGTCAAGGTCTTTTTTGCGCTTTTATAAGTTGGGGATACACAAAATATCTTGCCCCTCATGTTCTGTCGTCTGCTCAAAGTACGGGTATCTTACATTTTGCCCGCCGGCAATTTCCTTACACTCTCATTGTCTGCTTGCTTTTTTTGTTTTGCATCATTTTGTGGGGACGGAGCAAAAAATACCGTAAGTAATACAAATCCCCAATATCCCTCCCCGATCAAAGTGATCCCGTTCGCTTGCAATTGCGCCCTCCTCCATATCCCTTGACAAATTGCCGACAATGTAGTAAAATAATATTCAGATGTTTTAAAATCCCGACACTTCGGAGAAATATAATGTTAACTAAAATTCGTCACTTCTTCACCTCTGCCGCCTTTGTGCCCATTCCCTTCTTGGTTGGGTTGTTTGGCCTTGTGGGGGACGACAAGTTAAAAATAATATCCATGATCATCAATGCCTTCCTTGTGGCCTTGATCCTTTTTGTGTCGGATGATCTTCTCCCTGCGCTTCTGCCTGCCTTCTGTGTCATCGTTATCGGTGCCACTCTACTGGCTACCTTGGAAACGGTCATCCCTTACATTCCCTTTGCCTATCCCGTTGTCATCGGACTGATCTTTCATTTGATATGCTACCGACGACCGATTTATGTCGGTGCCTCGTTTTACGGTTTGGTCGCCACTTCCCTTGCCGTTCTTTTCAGTGGCATCGGCACCGCCCACGCTTCCCGTGACTACAGCTCTCTCGCCGCCGTTTATCACATCATCGGTCTTTCTGTTGGGTTGATCGCGCTATATCTTCTCTGCGCTTTCAACCGTCGGGACAAGCGAACTTATGATCCCATTCACTTCTTTCTCATGTGCCTGATGCTCTTGGGTCTGCTTTGCTCGGCTGTGGTTCTGGAGCATTTTTTGAAATGGTTGCTTTCCAACCTCGCGGATGTAAGCGGTGAAGCCGATTGGTCACCCAAGGGGTATTTTAACAACTTTTCTCACCGCAACACCATTTCCACTCTGGGTGTTATGTGTCTTCCTGCCGCCTTTTATATGGCCAAGCAAGCCAAGAAAGCCATCTTGCATATTGTATTTTTCTTCTTCGGTCTTGTTATCTATCTCGGTACCGTACTGACCTTGGCTCGCACGGCCATTCTCTTCGGTTCCCTTCTTTTGATCATTTGCGTTTTCTATTATTTGTGGGGACGTCGCTCTTGGGGAGCAAAGTGTATCAACATTCTCTTACTCGTCGGCTGTGCTACCTCCGCAATCATCGTGCTCAAGGAGCCTCTCTATGCGCTTTTGGATTTCCGCCTTCCCAAAGGTTGGATCTCTCTCGGAGAATCGCGCATGGACTTCCTGCTTCGCTCTATTCGTGATTTTTGGGAACATCCTTGGTTCGGCATCGGTATCTCCTCTACTGCCAATACCGATATCTACTCGGCGGAAGGATGCATTTGTTGGTACCATATGTACTTCCCGCAAATTTGGGGAAGTATGGGTCTGCTCGGCTTGATCGCCTATGCACTCCAGTTTTTCTTCCGTGCCAAGCTGGTCTTCACCAACCCCGATATGCAAAGCTTGGGTATGGGTCTTGTTTATTTGGGTCTGTTCCTTTATTCCCAAACCGATCCCGGTGAATTTGCGCCCATTCCTTATGCGGTGCTCTCCGTTCCGTTGTTTGTTCTGCTGGAAGGCAGGGCAAGAAAATTAAAAAAAGCAGAGAAAGAAACGGCATCGGAATAATGCTTCTCAAGCCGTATCCGTATTGAAGAACTTCAAAAAGATCCCCACAGACCATGACGCGGTACTGTGGGGATTTTGTGCTTCAAAATCAATTTTGAATGTTTATATCATTTGATTTCTAAAAGTTGCCAAAATGAAAATTTCCTTGATAAAGTTTGCGCAAACTATTGCACCAACGGAATCCTCGTGTTCACACAAATCACACATGGGGCAAGAGCCGTTTGCAAACCTTCAAGGCTGTGTTGCACCTCTCAAAAGGCCGACCGCGTCCGCGGATAAAAAAACTCCGGACACCGAAATGTCCGGAATTTGGAGCTGGTAATCGGAATCGAACCGATGACCTCGTCATTACCAATGACGTGCTCTACCGACTGAGCCATACCAGCATATGAAGTGGCGGAGAGAGAGGGATTCGAACCCTCGTAAGGGTATTAGCCTTAACACGATTTCCAGTCGTGCGCCTTAGACCAGCTCAGCCATCTCTCCGTGCGACTCCATGATTATACCATAAACAAAACAAAAAATCAACCCTTTTTCGAAATTTTTTTTGCTTTTTTTATTTTTGATTCAAAAATCATGTTTTGACAAAAAAAGGAGAGAAAACATTCAACAATTCTCTCCCCCGATATTCAAGTCACATATTTTTTACTCTGCTTTGGTCTTTGCCTTGTCCGACTTTTGTTTTATTTTTTCTGCATTCTCAAAGCCTTCCTCTCCCGGTTCAGCAGTATCACAGAAGGTTGGTATGAACTGTCCCGCAAACTTTCCGTTCCCCTTATGCTTAACAAAGAAATAGCCGATCACACTAAAGACCGCC
Source organism: Eubacteriales bacterium (assembly GCA_045537235.1). Taxonomy (GTDB): domain Bacteria; phylum Bacillota; class Clostridia; order Oscillospirales; family CAG-272; genus RGIG8775. The sequence continues at coordinate 11,337 of JAZSPB010000033.1, read as the reverse complement.
GCCCCGATAAAATTGACGGCAAGATCCTTCATGGTATCTATGAGCCCCACGTCAAGATAAGCGGGAAGTACCAAAGTCTCTCCGTTTTCCAAGGTTATCACCACTTCGCGGATCCCTTGTACGGAAATCGGCGTATTGCTTTTGGCGGGATCCAGTGTAACGGTGTTAAAGCCGGCAATATAGGTATCCTTTTGCATATCGGAATCCAACAAAACATCGGCGCCAAACTCATAAAACTCCCAGATCACGCCTACTGTCATGGAAAAGCAAAAAGCAACCAAAGCAAGATATACGGGCGACAGTTTAAACTTAATATGACTGTCTCGGTTGATCATGTCCAAAAGCGCAAAACCAAAGGCGGCAAACATGAAGCCGTTGACCGTGTGAAGAACCGTATCCCAATGCGGAACCTTCTGATAGTAGCAATTGATCTCACCCAAGATCTCCGCCGAAAAGATAAACACCAAAACGATCCCTTCAAAGAAGCCGGAAAGATGGACTTTAAAGTTTTTCTCTACAAAAGCGGGGATCATAAAGAGCACTAAGGTCAGCAAACACATCATTACATTGAAATGCTCTCGGCGGAAGACCGAACGTACCAGGGTGAAGATCACCATCGCGCTCAAAAAAATATACAACACCTTCAAGCCCCTGCTCTTCGAGAGCACATGATGTCTCATTTCCTCCCGGTTGGGAAGCGGTGAATTTCTTTTCTTCTTCTCTTTTTTCATAGGCACCTCCGTGCAACAGCAGATCTAAAAACAACGGTTACTATACCGTATGTAAAAGTTTACTCTTTTATCCTCGTTTTGTCAACAACGTCATTTTTTTAACTTTTTTAAAAAAATTTTTTAACAGATTGGCAGTTGCTTTTTCAAATGGGTAACCGCGCAACCATGCTTTCTTAATCTTTTAAAAGTCTCTTTTTACCGCTAAAGCCTTGACAAAGTGCAAATTGTATGATATGATAAGTAACACCTTCGCTTTAACTGGCTAAAGCAAAGGGAATTCGCAAAAAGACAAGAGAAAAAATCCTCACAAAATACAAAAAAGGAGCATCATCATGGCAAATTCAATTTTACCCGGACTTGGCTTTCACCATATCGGTTTGAAGGCGGCAAATTTCGAAAAATCCCAAAAATTTTATGAAGCCCTCGGTCTGCACGAAATCGTTCGCTGGGGCGAAGGCGAAAAAGAGATCATTATGTACGACATTGGTGACGGCGGTCGCATCGAGCTTTTTGCCAACGGAGGTGATGAGTTTGCAGAGTGCGGAAAATGGGTACACTTCGCTATGTGTGTAGACGATGTAGAGCACGCATACAACACCGCCCTTGCGGCAGGTGCCACCCCTCACATTGCCCCCAAGATCGTTCCGTTGGATTCCAAGCCCGAGAAGATCAGCATCAACATTGCCTTTGTCAAAGGTCCCGACGGTGAACAGATCGAATTTTTCAAGCAAGTATAACAAAAGAACCACAGGCCATCTAAACCTGTGGTTCTTTTTTGTTTAAGTAAAATTACTTGGACATATTGAAGATCTCGATCTGCTTGGCGTAGTTAATACCAACAAACAAAACACAATTTCCGTTTACAACATCGGATTTCTGTGCGTCCGAGATCATACCCTTGAGGGTCTCACTCTCTTCCAGCGCCTTCTTCAGCTCCTTGTCGGATGAAAACTCGATCACACCGCAGTAATCCACAGCATTCATAATATCGCCAACTGCATCACCGATCTGGTCAAAAATGCTCTTATCGCCGTCATCATCATCTTCTTTCTTGGTCTCGGCCTTGAACAAGTGAAGGGTGCAAGAAATCTCACCTTCCTCCAAATCAGCAGTGAAGGCATCAAAAATGCTGCTGCCCTCATCGTTCTCTACATAAACATAACCGTTTGCCTCAAAATCTGCCTTGATCTTTCCGAAGGATGAACCGCCGGAGCAAGCTACACAAGAAAGCACCATAACGGCAAGAAGTGCCACTGCAATCACTCTTACAAACTGTTTCATTTTAATCAATCTCCTTTTGAAAATTTGTCTTTCGACATTATTATTCTATACTATTTTTACAAATTTGTCAATCTTTTTTTGCGCTTTTATCACATAAGCGAAAGACAGCATCCCCTAAAATCACCCTTAAAAACACTTGACGCTCTTCTCTTTGGGGTACCTACCAAACACTTTTATCTGTTTTCAAAAGCCTTCTCTCCGGATGCCCCCAACTTTTCCCGATAGACCGACGGCGGATATCCCGTCTGCTTTTTTACAAACAAACTAAAATAATTAATGTTATTAAATCCGCATTTTTCCGCAATTTCTTCAATCGTATAGTAGTGGGACTGCAACAATTCGCGGGCATATGTCATACGAAGCTGATTGATGTATTTGAGAGGTGTGACCGAAAAATTGATCAAAAACAACTTTCGGAAATAGGTATCGCTCATTCCGCAGTGCCGTGCCATTGCCTCCACCGTCAAGTCGCGATCGGTAAAATGGTCATGGATATACTCGATCGCCTCTGCCAGCTTTTCATTTGCCGTGTCAAAACGTCGCTCATTCCATTGCCGCTCAATCTCCAACAGAATTTTATAAAAAATCGATTTGCACTCATAGGCATATCCCACCTGCTTTTTCGACCAAGCGTTATAGATGTCGGTAAATTTTCGTTCAAAATATTCGGGATTTTTGGGCTTGAATTTTTTAACCCACTCGGGCATCGGCTCATCACAAGTGAAATGAATAACCAAAAGCCGCTCATTCCCCGCGATCTGCGTATAGATCAAATTGGCAGGAACAAAAGCGATATCGCCCGTCTCAAAATGCTCATTTCGCCCGTCGGAAGTCAACATACCGGCATTTCCCCGAATACGGAAAGACAGCGCATGAAAGGGACGGTGGTCGGATTTATCGTTCCGCGACTCCCATTCAAGTCGCAGTACGCTCAAAATATTGATCGACAGATTTTCATTTTCAAAAAACACAGCGCATCACCTCAAAAACAGTATAGCACGGTTTGTGACTTGCGTCAAGAAAAAGTTCGGAAATGTATAAATTTTGTTATGAAATCTTCATTGTGCAACCTTCTTTGAAATGGTATTCTGTAGTTAAAGAAATTTATTTTTAAGGAGGATATCCTATGTCGATCAAACACACGGGCGTCAGCTATTACGGTCTCAATTACGAGGAGCACGCAGAAAAAGACTTTCTCGAAATGAAAGCACACGGATGCGACACCGTCATCCTCGCTATCACCGAGTTTGATATGGATTTCTGGTTTCCCAACATCAATAACATCGTAAAGACGGCACACAAGGTTGGTCTTCGCGTTATTGCCGACACTTGGGGAATCGGAAAATATTTCGGCGGTGAACAGGTCAGCTTGTTCTTGCAAAACAACATTCATCACCGTCAAGTCTCTGCCTATACCGGAGAAGTGCTCAATGCCGCTTGTTTTAACACCAATGCCTTCCGAGACTATTTCCGCAACATCTGCCTAAAGCTGGCCAAGAATACCGAGGTGGACGGCTTTTTCTGGGATGAGCCTCATTATGCCTATCCTAAGTCCTATGCCTCTATCACGGGCGGTGCGGGTGACGATTGGGCATGCCGTTGCCCCGAGTGCATGAGAAAATTCGAGGCTTATTACGGTTATGAAATGCCAAAATTCATGAATGACGATGTCAAACAATTCCGCTGGCGCGAAGCGATGGAGACCTTGGTAGATGTTTCCCGCGCCCTTAAGGAATACAATCCCAAGCTGGAGATCACCTGCTGTGTTCATGCCACTCTCAACAGCTACTACGTTACCGAGCTTCGCGGTTATGACAACTGGGATATGGTAGCCTCTTGCCCTTATTTCGACGTATTCTCCACCACCATCATCAACTGGTCTCTTCCCCGCAGCTTCTTTGAGGAGATCACCGAACGCACCGTGGCCATGGCCAAGAAGTACGGCAAACAATCCGAGCGATGGATCATGGGCTATAACAAGCGTCCCGATGACTTGGCGCAGATTGACGAGGTTGTCGACCTTTACGAGCGTCTCGGTGTTGACAGACTCGCCACATGGACTTATCGCGGCGGTTACGGCACGTCGGTTGCGGCCAAAGACCCCATCGCCCTTTGGGATCGTATCGGTGAAAACTACCGTCGTGTTCTCAAGTCGGAACAATAAAGCAAAGGTGTGCTTATGAGCGAATATTTAAACAAGATCACTTCCATCCTCGCACAAATTGAAGAGGAGGAAAAAGAAAATCTGGTCTCGGCTTCGCGTCTTGTCGCAAACACCATTAAACGTGACGGCTTGATCTTCGTGTTCGGTTGCGGTCACTCACATCTGCCCGGTCTCGATGCCTTTTACCGTGCGGGAGGTCTCGCCAATGTCTCCCCCATGCTCGATACCGACCTGATGTTGCATAACGGTGCCGCCAAATCCAGTCGAATGGAAAAAATGGCGGGAATTGCCCGAGAAATTTTCCGCCGCTACACCCCTACTCCAAAGGATATGATCTTCATTTTTTCAGCTTCGGGTAAAAATTTAGTTCCCGTCGAGATGGCCGATGCCGCCAAAGAAGCCGCCATTCCGTCGATTGGTGTATCCTCTTCCGCTTATTTCGGTCGAGGTGGAACCCTACATGAACACGTGGATGTTGCCATCGACTGTAAGATCCCCTACGGAGATGCGTGCATCAAGGTCGGGACCGCAAGCATGGGAGGACTTTCCACAGCAGCAGCCTGCTTCATTCTCAACACTTGCCTGATCGAAGGTGCAAAGTTGGCTTTGGAGGAAGGCGTGGCGCCTCCCGTCTATATCAGCGGCAACGCAGACGGCGGTCGGGAGCACAATGTGGTTTTGGAAAATCTTTACCTTGGGAGAGTGAAGCACCTATGAAAAATGTAGCTGTCATCGGCATTGTGGGGAATTCGGTTTTTCTCCCCGTGGAAAAATTCCATGTGGGCGGCGAGACCGTCGAAGCCACCGATATTCATTTTGAGCCGGGCGGTAAGGGATTCAACCAAGCTGTTGCGGCAGCAAGATACGGTGCCAATGTCTCCTTCTTCGCCGCGGTCGGCTCTGATGGGTGCGATTCGATCAAAGCCTTTTTGGATCACGAACACATTGACTCGGTTTTGGTCAAAAAAAATACGGCTACTGCGTTTGCCGCCATTGTTACCGATGCTTCGGGTAGCAATCGCGTCACCGTATATCAGGGAGCACAGCTTGATGCAGAGGATATAGTGCTGTTTGAGGATAAGATCAAAGCAGCCGATATATTGCTTTTGACCAACGAAACAGACGAGGCGATCAATCTTCGTGCCGCAGAGATTGCCAAGCAGAATGGTGTAAAGGTCATTCTCAATCCTGCGCCCTCGAGAAAGTGCTGTGACCTTCTTCTGGAAAACATCGACCTTTTCACGCCCAACGAACACGAAACAGAAGGACTTGACGGCAAAAACCTTGTTATTACACTCGGTGCTCGCGGCTGCTATATCGGCGCCACAGACGAGCATATCCCCGCCGTAAAAGCAGGCAAGGTCATTGACACAACGGGAGCCGGCGATACCTTTAACGGTGTACTCGCAGCGGAACTTTCTTCCGGATCTGCCTTAGGAGATGCGGTAAGGCTCGCCAATCTGGCCTCCTCCATCAGTGTTACGGGCAAATATGCCGTATCTGCCATTCCCACAAGAAAAACCATTGACCAAATAAAAAACAACCTGCCTACAGAATAACACACCGCCAAGATCTTTCTTGAAATTTCCAAGCAAAGACCGTATCTTACGGCGGCAAAACAAAAAATATCAATATTATCAGAAAGGATTCATCATGCAAGAAAGACTGAATATGTTAATTCAAAAATACAGTGTCGACGCCTCGGCAACATTGGTCGGCACCCGTCTCGCGTCTATCGACGACAAGGAGATTCCCCTTCTCCCTTGGCGATATGAACGCCGCTTCGAAGAATTGAAAAAGCTGGTGGACAGCAAAACCGTTGACGGTATTAGCGTCTTCCGCATTATCAGCATCGGTCACAGGAGCGACAGTATGGAGGAGCTTCTCATTCGCGAGCTTGATATTTGCCGCTTTGTCCTTGGCACGGAGATCAAAGAGATTTTTGCCATTGGAAACGGAGCCGCCCTCAATGTATCGCTCAAGCTGGTATCGGGAGTCGTCTGTACCATTGAACTCGCCACGACCCTGCCCGAGAACGAAGAACGCATCAGCAAGCACGAGGTCATCACCGCTCGCGGTATTGCCTGCGACATGAACGTGGACACGCAGGTAATGCAATCCTCCGTCTATGTTTACGGAAACAAAAATGAAAAATACACCGATGTAGACTATGAACTGTTCGGGCTGGATATCGTCGCCGTCTCCACAGTTCGCGCGGCCTTTGCGGCGGCTCGTGACGAGGCGGTTCGCCGTACGTTTAACAAAGAATCCGATATCCTTTCCAAGCTGGTTCGCGCCGTATACAAATCTGCCGAAACACTTGAAAATATCATTCTTTAAGGTAGGAGGTACAAAGATGAAACCCTTGAACATTGCCATGATGTCCATGACCCACGGACATACAAGAAAATATTATCAGGTTCTCCGCGACAACCCCAAGCTCAACTGGATCGCGGTCTCTACTGCCAACGAAACCGTCAAAGAGATATTTTTGAACAGTGTAGACGGAATTCCTTGCTACGACAGTGACGAAGCCATGCTGGATGCCCATCCCGAGATCGAAGCGGTAGTGCTTGCCAGCGAAAACAGCGATCATCTGCGCCAAGTCAAGCTTTGCTGTGAGCGCGGTATCCACATTCTCTCGATGAAGATCCCCACCTTTGACATGGCAGAATACGACGAAATGATCCGTCTTGCCGATGAAGCGGGTATCGTTTGTCAAATCGAGTTGGAGCTTCACTATAATCCTGTGGTCAAGCGATTCCGCGAGGTGGTCGACGGCAAGCCCATGGATGCCTTCAATGCCACCAATATCACACTCTCTCCCGTCTGGGCTTTCCCTTGGCAAGGAATTCCCGAGAAAAGCTACGGCAAGCGAGTTCCCCTTTCTGACGGCGACAACCGCTGCCGCGGCGGTGCACTTTGCGACCACCCCCACATTTTCGATCTGATCCGTCATGTGACCGGAAGCGAATTTGACACCGTGTTTGCCCGCGTCGCCCCCAATATCCGCCCCGACATTGAAGAAGAAGATATGCTTTCGGTCATGGGCAAGATGAAAAACGGTGTCATCTTCTCCCTCGATCCTTCCTGGTCAAGAATGGAAGAGCGTCTCGGTGTTCCCGGTCCGGGGTGGGAAGTGGCTCCCAAGCGAATGGAAGTCAATCTGACCGTACACAATGCCGATTCCTCTGTACTTGTCGACTGTTTCGGTCCCAATGTTTACCACAACGGTGCTCCCAACGACCGCTATACCGTCCAGTACACTTACTTTGACGAATGGATCGGTCTGATTGACGAATTCCTCACCTGCATCCGTGAGAACAAAACACCTCTCATCAATCTTCGCTGGCACAAAGCCACCATTGAAGTGATGAATGCATGCTATGAAAGCATTCGCACGGGCAAAGCCGTGAAACTGTAACATTCCCCCACAAGGGTATGTTTTTACAGGATGTTTTGCTCTCAAATGTCAAAACACGATAGAAAAAGCAAAAAGTTATAAAAAACACCGAGAAATTAAGGAGAACCCAAAAAGTTCACTTAATATCTCGGTGTTTTTCAAAATTTGAGCTCTCCGTATTGGGCAATCTCAAAAAATGTCTTTCTCAATGTCCCCGCATCTCCGCACTCACGCAACTGCCCTCATGCTTGTTTGACAGTACCTGTAAAATATTAGACTCGGATTCCTTCACTTACGCAAGAGGGGTCATCTCCCGTGCAAGTCAAACAAAGATGCTATCAGGGCAAATTGTTTACGAATCACTTCTCTGCGACAAACGTTTTGTAGAAATGAACCACATTCAAGTCCTCCGGCATATCAAGACCGTGGGAGCCAGAAGCACCGTCGATCTCGTGACAGCCGTGATCCATAGCAAAGCCCACAAGTGTATTGTGTTGTGTCCAATGCCGACCGATCAGCTCGTCAAATGTGCCAAAGGTATGAGAGTTAGCGCGGAGCTCTCCCAGTGCCTCTATGCTTTCCGGGCCGAATTTGTGCATAAACGTATCATAATTGCCGTTATAGACCACCACAAAATCGTATTTATCCTCCATGATGATCTCCGCAGCTTTGGCATTGACTTCATCCACATTGTTGTAAATGAAATAATCCATCTCTCTCTCCAAAAAGATCTTACCCAAAGAGCTTTTTCCGTATGCCACGATAACAGGCTTTTTGCCCGCGCGGATAAGGGCATCAAACAAGGTATCAATGGTGATCACGGGCTTTTCGTACTTGCGGATGCCGTGAACCTCGGGCTGAGCGCCCGTATAAATGGTACCAAAGCAAACGGGAGTGACCGACGGCATGACCGTTCGGAATGACACCTGCTGTTCGGTACGCTCCGTCACCTCTTTCATCAGGTGAGGGTATTTTTCGTAGACCCACTGTCCGATGGCATCCGGATTGTACATGAAAACCCGATCTGCCTTTTTACCCGAAAAAGCCTTGTCAATATATTCCACAAGTTCAGAGCAAGCCTCGGCGGCGAATTTCGGCGGCTCAATGCCCATGGCATAAGCCAATGCCGCACACAATGTATCAATTGATGTATTGTTGATCTCCATGATGTGATCCTCCTTCTTTTATATGCAGTAAGCAACCGCCGCGAGACGCTTGGCGGAGTCCTTCAATGTTTCCATGAAAGCATATTCGTCGGGAGAATGAATCCTTCCGCCGATAGGACCAAGACTATCCAAGCACGGAATCCCCGACTCGGTGATCTGCGCCGCATCCGAACCGCCTGTTCTCTTGGCGGGCTCAAGGCGAGACAGTCCATTTTCTGCAAAAATACCGTTGACGGTCTCCAGCAGTGCAAGATTTCTCTCCACGCGTTCCATCGCAGGACGAGAACCGTACTCCTCCACCTCGATCTGACATTCGGGTACATAGGGGGAAGCCGCCAAGCGATGTACGACCTCCGCGATCTGCGCCCGCTGTTCGGCATTTACAAAGCGGATATTCACACCAAATTCACAATAGCCCGCCACGGTGTTGTGCGCCGTTCCGCCTCTGATGGTACCGCAGTTACAAGTGATCCCTTCATTATCCTTATACTTTTCCAGCTCCAATATCATATGTGCCGCCGCAGCGATGGCATTGGCACCGGCAACCGCGCAAAGAGAAGAATGCGCCTCAACGCCCTTCACCTTGATCAAATATGTCAAAATTCCCTTTCGCTCCACGCACGCAGTTCCCTCGGTTCCGCCTTCCAAGTTGAAAAAGGCAATTGAGTCAAGGGATTTTTGGCACATATATCCGATAGTAGCCTTATTGCTGACTCGGCTTCCCCCTTCCTCGTCACTCTGGAGAAGGAAACGAATGGGACGGCTGCGGAAGCCGCAACGCTCCAGCGCATCCATGGCAAGAAGCGCCGCCACAAGACCGCCCTTGCAGTCGGTAACACCGGGACCGTACATCTTGTCACCCTCACGTCTTACCGCAGGTGTACCGAAGGAGCCAACGGGATGAACGGTATCCATATGCGCCGAGTAGGTAACGGGGGCAGCATCCACGTCGGAATTCATGGTAATGCAAACCACATTTCCCGAGGTTATCGACTCAAAGATCTCGACCTCCCAACCATGCTTTTCGGCAATATCGGAAAAATACTTTCCCACCGCATCCACACGCGCCTTTTCCTGCGTGGGGCTTTCAATGTTGCACACGTCCTCCCAAATATCCAAGTAAGACTCGTACAATCCGTCAATTGTCGCAAACAGTTTTTCGCAATCCATTTTGATTCCTCCACAGCGCATTTTATATTTCATTTAATTATAGCACAAACCTAAAATATAATCAAGTACAAATATTTATATAAAAGTATAACTAAAAATCTATACAAAAAACTGCACCCACAAATGTGTGATGTTCTTAGCGGAGAAATCATAATATTATAGCCTTGCTCCGTAGTAAAAAATAATTACCCCCGACAGATTTCACAGTCTATCGGGGGTTGTTTTGTTCTGTTGGATAAATTGGAATTGGTCTATTTACTCAATATATGCATATAGTTGCTCTAATGCCCAATTTTGCATTTCAACAAACAGCTTTCCTTTTAATTGGTTGTATTCTATCCAGCACAGATTGTAGTCTGTTTCTGTGGGGGTGTATTTTTTGTCAAGCAATTTTCCAATGTAATATGTTTGAATTGGGTGAAAGTATCCAATCGTCGGATGCTTCATATATGCTTCAGCAGAACACAATTTTTTCTCAACACATGGCGCACAGCCGACTTCTTCAATGCATTCTCTTTTGATACAATCCAAGTGACTTTCTCCGTTTTCCAAACCTCCGCCTAAGAAGAAATAACCTTTTGAGGTTTGCACCACACCAACTTGATTGTTGCGGCAAGGAATGAGATATGCGCCCTCTCGGTCTAAATATTCAGCATTATCTTTTATTCCAAAAACTCTATGCATCTTGCTCTCCGCCAAATTCTTATTCATTGTTCTCTTTTATCGCCAGTTTCGCCTTTGTATTACAAAGGCTTCGGGCTATGCCCATACCCCTAAAGTTGAGCGTACCCTGAGGCTCCCTCCGGGAGGGAGCTGGCGCCGTAGGCGACTGAGGGAGAACGCGATACAATAAGATTTATCCAAACCTAAAGTCACGCAGGCTCCTTCCACCGCTAACGCGGTCCCCCTCCCTCTCGGGGGGAGGCTTTTACGGCGGCATCGATATACTCGCAGACACCACGAAAGTTTGTGTTGATCTGTCGGTTTGTAAACCGTATGACCTTTAGATCATACCCTTCAAGTATTTCTGTTCGGAATTCATCCTTTTGTTTGCCGTCTTCGGTATAATGCTGTGACCCATCAATTTCTATGATCAGTCTTACTTTGTAAAAGTCTGCAATAAAATTGTCTATGGCTTTTTGTCTTTGAAATCCGATCTCATATTTTGATAGAAAATCGTACCACAAATGATTTTCTTGCGGTGGTGCATTTTTACGAAGATTTTTGGCAAGAGTAATATTCTTTTTATTATAATCAAGAGACATATTTACTCCTCCAAAGTTTTATCGTACCCATTATACCACAAATCGGCAGAAAAACAATATCTCTGCCGGATTTTTGGCACCCGTAATTTCTCCGTTAAGAACAACAGAGAAATCGGCAAGCCCTTTTTGATTTTTAGTCAAGCACCACGCGCTCAAT